>NZ_JAKSYA010000068.1:0-32235 GCF_022829485.1 Methylobacterium sp. J-059 | reverse complement strand
CCGCCGGCGGGGAAGGAATGGAGGGTGACCGTGTCCCCGGACGCGATCTCGAGCACCGGCGGCAGCGCGGCGTCGAAGTAGCCGAGCACCATCTTGTCGGGGGTGGCCGGGATCTCGTGATGCGTCGGCATGTGCGCTCCTCGGCTCGGATCACAGGTCGCGGCGTCGCGCTCGGCGACGCGGCGGATCGCGGATGCAATCGACGAACCAGGGCCCGGCATCGCCACGACGCATGCCGGTCATCGCCCGCCGCCGCCGCCGACGTGGATCCCGATCACCACCCGGCTCGCGGGACGGCGAGCGCCGCCATCAGGCCGGTCTCGTCGACGAGCGCCGCGACCGCGTTCTCCCGGCTGCAGGAATCGGCAGGGATGCGCAGGCGATAGCCGATCCGCCGCTCGCCCATCGCTTCAAAGCCAGGCCGAGCCGCGAGGTCCCGGCGCAAGCGCCGCGGCTTGTCCAAGGCGGCGAGGCGCCCGCCGCAGAACAGGGCGAGATGCAGGCTTCGGCTCGGCTGGTCCGGATCCAGCGCGTAGGCCCCGACCAGGAGCTCCGTTGGGGAGATGCGCTCCGACGTCTCGACGGCCGTTCGCAGGGTGGGGGGCAGGGCGAGGCCCCGCGCGGCGATGGCCGCCACGGCCGCCGCCCGCGACGTCCATGCCTGGGCGGGCAGGGCGGCGACCGCATCGCGGGCCCGGCTCTCGGCCCAGTCGTTGCGCGCCGTCTCGGTGCTGCCCCAGAGGGCGCAACCGGTGAACACGACGAGGAAGGCGGTCACGCCCCGCCTCAGCGCGACCGGACCCGCAGCGTCAATCCGGCCGCGAACGCGCCGATAGAACGCGACGTCGAGGGGCCCGAGGAGCGCGGCGGCCAGAAGCGAGCCCGCGAGGCAGACGCCGGCATAGGCAAGCCCCGACCAGTCCGGCGGGCAAGCCCAGCCCGCCAGCAGCAGCACCGGCGGATGCGCGAGGTAGAGCACGTAGCTCCAATCCCCCAGCGCGATCGTCCCCCGCGCCACCAGCCCCACCCGGCGGACGGGCGGCGCCGTGACGGCGGCGCCCACGATCAGCACCGCGGCGACGCCACCGAGCCAGCGCGCGGCCGCCGTGTCGACGAAGACGCAGAGCACCAGGAAGGGCAGGGCGAGGAGCGCCGTGGACGGACGCATCCAGCCCGACGCGATCAGCCGCGGCAGCAGCAGGCCGCCCGCGAAGGGCGCACAGGCCGCCGTGACCGGCACCAGGTAGAGCGGCGGCGGCATTAGGCTGCGGCTGTTGGGCGGCAGCAGCGGAAAGGCGATCGCCAGCAGGACGAGCCAGCCGGCGGCGAGGGGAACGAGGCGCCGCGCCTGCCCGGCCGAGGCCAGGAGGAACAGGCCGACATAGAACGACAGCTCCAGGGCGAGCGTCCACTCCACGTTGAGGGGCGAGCTTCGCGCGCCTCCGGGCGCGAGGGACAGGGCGAGCACGGACACGCCGCCGAACTGCAGGCCCAGCGCCGCGAACAGGCCGGCGAACAGCGCCACCACCGCGACGTAGGTCGGGAAGATGCGGCTGACCCGATGCGCGAGGAAGACGAGCGGCGCATCGCGGGTGACGAGCCGGGCCATCAGGAAGCCCGACAGGGCGAAGAAGATCGCCACGCCCCAGACGCCCATCAGGGTGTCGAGGTTCGCGAAAGGCCGTGCGGCGCCACGCAGCGCCTGGGCATACACGGCGACGTGGTGCACCAGGACGAGGCTCGCCGCGAACGCCCGCAGAAGCTGCAGGTTCGCCAGCGCCCCGCCGGGCCGCGCGATGCTCACGGCCGCCAGGGCGCCGCCTGCCGGCCCCGAATGCGTCGGGGCCGTGACGGCGGGAGGATGATGTCGGTCGAGACGAGTCTGCATCGCCGGCGCTTCGAACGGTGTTGCACGCTGAGCGTCGCAGCGCGGATGCCCGCCAGAAACAATCAGAAACATGGCCGATACAAGATGGCCGTGCCGTCTTTGGCCGGGTCTGCCGTTTGGGCAACAGTATGAGGATACCGGTATCGCTCGAACACTTTGCCCGGATGGCGTGCGAAGCCTCGCTCGGATCGCAGAACCCTGATCCCCCGCTTCGCCGGCCCGGGGCACCATGGCGCGATGCGCACCGAGCGCCGCGGATTGCGACGTGCGACGGCGACGTGCGCCGTGACGCCTCGCCGATCGGTGGGACCGCGGCAACGGCGACCCACGCCGTCATCACCCCCGGCCTTCGACCCCGCGACAGCCCCGTTGCGCCGCGCAGCGGCATCGGCTAGGAAATCGGCACGGTCAGCACCCGTAGCTCAGCTGGATAGAGCGTTGCCCTCCGAAGGTGGAGGACCCGGCTCTCCGATGCGCTAAGTGCCTCCAGATGTTTCAATAACTTAGGAGGTCAACGTCCACAACTTCGGTGGGAGAAAGCCTGTCGCGGCGCAATTGGGCCACATCGGGCCGCTGAAGGTGCCTTCGATGAAGGTCGCGGCGACGGCGTTCGGACGGCTGAGGAGATGCGAGCTGAAACGCAGCGGCACAATGTCTGCCCGGCAAAACCTGGATCGTTTTTCCAGTTAGCCCTCGACCAGCGAAATTTCAGATTGAGCCCGATGTAAGTCCAGTCTCCGAAGCCGGGAAACTTCATTCTGAGCTTGACGACGACGCAACATTCCGATCCTGCCGAGAGCACGAAGTCCTAGAAGGCGGGGCGTTGCGGCTGGGGAATGCCTTTTGTGCCCCCCAGCTCAATGGTTCAACCCTTGGCAAGCGAATCGCCCTTAGAGGTTCAAGATGGACAGGGCTTTAACAGTCCCATGTTCTCGCAGGTCGAGGTCGTGCTCCATGACCTCTTCCTCGGTTAGCTCCCGCAGAGTGTCTGCTTGCGCACCTTCACCTGCGGCTTCTGCCGCGACAAGCGCAGCATCCTGATCATCCTTGGCGACGACGATCACAGGGGCGGTCTTCGCCTCCTGCGCGCCGGGTGGTGTGACCGTCACCTGAACACCGAACGCCTTATTCATTCTCGTGGACCTTTTCTCATTCGCTCTTATGCCTGAAACCAAGCCCGGGCCGAGAACCTGTTCTTCCGAGGATGGGCGGTCCGCTACGTGAACGCCCGCCGGTCATTCGTTGATCCAAGGCTCAGGTGGTATCAGCCCAGAAAGCAGCTCCGGCCACCACGAGTTCACGTGCGTGCACTGCGCTCGAACGCTGCAGTGGTGTGAAGCGCTTTCATCTCAGGGCGTTGAACATCGGAGGAGATGCCCGCGGCCTCTTCGACGAAGCCGATCCGGACCTGATCGATTTGATCGAATGTGCACGGGTGCGAGCCTGGACGGCGAACTTGAGGAGCCGATCGCTGCGCTCAGCTCCGCCGCACTTCGCATATCAGGCGAGTAGCCCGAACTGACGTGCCAGCAGCACCATCGTCTCCATGATCATGTGCGCGCACAGATGCGCGGCCATATCGTTCACGTCCTGGGGCGGGCTGACAGTATTGAAGTCGACCGCGACGATGTTCAGGTCAGTAAGGCTGCGAAGGAGTTCGATCCCTTCGCGAGAACTCAGGCCACCCCAGCTTGGTGTGCACACGCCCGGCGCGACCGACGGGTCGAACACGTCCATGTCCCAGCACAGATAGACGGGTCGTTCTGCGACGGCGTGGCGGAACTCAGCGATGGTCTGCTCAAAACCGCGTCGCAGTAGCGTCTCGGTGGTGACGACACGAAATCCGAGACGATCGGCATGATCGAGAACGCCGTCACGATAGGTGAACCCGCGAATGCCGACATGCCAGGAGAGCGCGGCGTCGACGAGACCTTCTTCGGCTGCGTTCGTGAACTGCGTCGCGGCGTTGTAGCGATCTTCTGGGACGTAGGGGTAGGCATCAGTATGGCTGTCGATGTGCAGCGCGACGAGGCCGGGATGCTGTCGGGCCGCGGCCCGCATCAGTGGAAGCGAGACGGACCCGTCGCCACCGATGCCGATCGGAACGGCACCGGTCTCGAGGATCGACGTCGCGGCGGCCTCGATGCGTGGGAGTGCGTCCTCGATGCGGCCGGGCGTCAGGATCGCATCCCCGCAATCGACGGCACCGAGCAGCGTCAGCACGTCTGCATCCGCCAGGGCCGGGTGATACCGGCGGATCAGGCCGGATTGCTGCCGCACGTGCGCTGGCCCCTGGCGAGCGCCGACGCGGAAGGGATGCGTGCCACAGTCGAATGGTGCGCCTAGGATCGCGGCGCGGCATCCCGGGCCCGGGCGTCCAGCCGGCAGCCCCATGAAGGTCATGGGTTGGTGGAAGAGCGCTTCCATCACGACGCGTCCTGAAGCAGATCGAAGGCGGTAAGCGCGTGCACTCGCGCGACCTGGTCAAGATCGCTGACGAGAACGAACTCGTTGGGACCTCCCATTCCGTGGGGCGTGGGTCCGTAGACGACGGTCGGCAGCCCAGCCATCCGGAACCAGCGCGCGTCTGATCCGCCGACCCGCATGTTCACGGCGACCGGCGCGCCGGTGACGGCACGCGCGGCCGCCGCGCACGTCACGACCAAGGGATGAGAGGGATCCGTGTGGTTCGGAGCGAACCGGCGCATGACTTGGTAGCTAAGGCCGGGCTCATCGAGAGCGCGGGTTAGGGCCTCCTCCACCGTCTCGATGGAGAGGCCGACCGGGAGGCGGATATCGAGTGCGGCGCTCGCCCGGGCCGGCACGAGGTTCGGCGATGTGCCGCCCTGGATTTGCCCGATGTTCACGGTGCAGCGTCCCAAGACCTCCGCCTCACCGACGCCGGCGAGCGGCTCCGAGATCGGCTTCGACGCCGCAATGGCCTCGCGCACCGTGGACGGGGTGTCAAAGACCAGATCGGGCAGGCGAGAAAGCCGGTCGAGGGCGGCTCGAAGCCGATCGATGGCGTTGTCGCCGCGATGCACGTGCGCCCCGTGAGCCGGACGCCCCGAGGCCACGACCTCGACCCAGAGGAACCCCTTCTCGCCGAAGCGCAGCACCTGCGGCGAACCAGCATCTGCGATGAGGACGGCATCGCCCGTCGCCCACGGCAGATTGTCCATCAGCCAACGCGTCCCGAGTGGACCCATGGTCTCCTCGTCGCCCGCGAGCGTCAGCACAAGCTCGCCGCACCAATGAGATCGGACCTCTGCGAGGGCAGAGAAAGCGAGGATCGCCGCGGCTATGCCGCCCTTCATGTCGGACGCCCCACGGCCGTAGAGCCGGTCCCCGTCCAGCACACCGGAAGGATCCACGGTCCAATCCTCTGGTGCGCCGATTGGGTAGGTGTCGAGGTGCCCGTTGAAGATCACGCGCGGGCCCGGCCCTCGGCCATGGATGCGGGCAGCAAGGTTGACGATCCCGGGCGCGGGTTCGTGGCGCACGATCTCCGCGTCCGGAACGTGCTCTTTGAGGATCGCCGCGGCGACATCGGCGGCATCGCTTGTTGATCCGGGTGGGTTCGGCGAGGCAGCCCTAACTAGGCGGAGGGCAAGTTCGGCAACTGCGTCCGGACGAGCCTCTGCAAGGCGGTGTCGGATCTCGGCGACTGTTAGGGTGTCGGATGCAAACGAGGTTTCAACGGCGGGCAAGACGGCGCTCCCACATGCGGATCGACTGCGTCAGGGGCCAGCAGATCGCGAAATAAACCAGTCCGATGAAGGTGAAGATCTCCAGGGGTCGGAAAGTGCTCGAGGACAGCTCCATGCCGCGCCGCGTCACCTCGCCGACCGAGATCACCGAGGCGAGCGAGGAGTATTTGATCAGCTGCACGAAGTTGGCAGCGAGCGGCGGCAGGATCAGGCGCACCGCCTGGGGGAGGACGATGCGGACGAACGCTTGTCCCTGCGACAGCCCGAGCACCTGCGCTGCCTCTCGATGGCCAACCGGCACAGCCTGGATGCCCGCCCGGAAGACCTCCGCAATGAAGGCTGAGGAATAGATCGACAGGCCGATGATACTGGCTGTGAGGGCATCGAGCCGAATGCCGAGCAGCATCGGAAGAACGTAGTAGACCCAGAGGAGCTGGACGAGGATCGGCGTGTTGCGGATCACCTCGCCGAAGGCGTAGGCGACCGCCCGCGCTGGCCATAGGCGCGACGCGGACATTGCTGCGATGACGAGCCCGCCGAACGTTGCGAAGACGAGGGTCAAGGCAGAGATGAGGAGCGTCATCCCCACGCCCGACATCAGGAAGCCGATGTTGGCGGGGATGACGTCCCAACGGAATTGGTAAGCCCCCATCACGGCGCGACGATCGGACCGAGGCCGTTGCGCTCGGCGGCTTTGGCAAGCCGCCCGTCCAGTTTGATCGTCTCGACGAAGAGGTTGACGTAGTTCAGCCAGATCTGGTCGCCCTGCGGCACCACGTAGGCGTAGGGCGTGACGGCAAGCTTCTCAGGTGGCGTTAGAAATTCGGTGCCGAACTCCTTCTTCATCTTCAGTGCGGTCGGAAAGTCCGACATGATGACGTCGGCACGATTGGACATCATCTCCGCCTGGACGGTCGCAGGCGCGGTGACGGCGGTCAGGCTGGCGTTCTTCAGGTAGCCGCGCATGAACGGCTCGATGTAGCTTCCTAGGGTCACTGCGACCGCGACGCCCTTCTGGTCAATGTCGCTCCACTGCTTGACCCGGCCGCCCGGCCGGATCACGGCGTAGATGTTGGTGACCAGGTAGGGCCGACTGAAGGCGACCGCTTGTGCGCGCTTCATGGTGGCGCCGACGCCGAACATACCGATCTCGCACTTGTTGGCCTGGAGATCGGCGGTGAAGGTCCCAAACGATGTCTCGACGTATTCGAGATCAACGCCGAGGTCCTTTGCGAACTCCTTGGACAAGTCAGCGTCAATCCCTTCCAACTGGCCGGTCTGAGGGTTGCGCATCGTGATTGCGTAGTAGAGCGGCCAGACGCAGACGCGCAGCTTGTGCGCCTTCGTCACCTGGTAGAGTCGGGATTCCGACTGCTGGGCCTGCGCCGAGCCGCCAGCAAAGGCCAACGCGAAAGCAACGGCAGCTGCCAGGGTCTTGAAGCATTCCATCGATCTCTCCTCGGTCCTGGTCAGTGTTCGAGTTGCGAAAGAAAGCGCTGCGCCCGGGCGCTGGCGGGCGCCGCGAAGAAGCGCTCGGACGGCGCCTCCTCGACGATCTGACCCTGGTCCATGAACACGATCCGGTCGGCGACGCGGCGGGCGAAGCCCATCTCGTGGGTCACGACCATCATCGTCATGCCCTCCTCGGCCAGGGCCTGCATGACGACGAGGACCTCCCGGCGAAGCTCGGGGTCGAGGGCGCTCGTCGGCTCATCGAACAGCAGCACGGACGGCCGCATCGCCAGGGCACGCGCGATCGCGACGCGCTGCTGCTGTCCGCCCGAGAGACGCGTCGGGTAGACATCACGTTTGTCCGCCAACCCGACCTTTGCCAGGAGCAGCTCGGCCTGAGCGATCGCTTTGTCTTTCGGAACGCCGCGAGCGCGCATGGGCGCCTCGATCACGTTAGCCAGGACGCTCATGTGCGGCCACAGATTGAACTGTTGGAAGACCATCCCGATGTCGGCGCGCACGCCCCAGGCTGCCTTCCGAACCTCAGCGCTCTGCCGCGGAGCGCCGACGATCTGGTCGCGCATGACGATGCGGCCGCCCTGAGGCTCCTCCAACAAAGCCAGGCATCGCAGAAGGGTTGTCTTGCCCGACCCGCTGGGGCCGATCACGCACACGACCTCGCCCTCGCGTAGGGCGAGGTCGACCTCACGGAGGACTGGCGTGCTGCCGTAGGCCTTCGTCAGGGCCTCGGCGGCGAGAATCTTTGGTGGAGGCCTACTGTCCATAGCCAGAGATTAGCAACGCTTATGCCAATCTCATCGAGGCGGGTATCAAAGCGCAATTTCCATTTGCCTAGCGTTGTTTGGGGCCATAAACATTGCTTATGGATATCAGGCAAATTCAGATCTTCGCTGCGGTTGTCGAGAGCGGCTCGATGACGGCGGCAGCCCGCTCGCTCGGGGTAACCCAGCCTGCCGTCTCGGTGGCACTCGCCCATCTTGAACGTCGCGCCGGCTTCCGTCTGTTCGAACGGGAAGGGCGCCAGATCGTGCCAACGGCGGAGGCGCTACTGCTTCATCAGGAAGCGCTGAGAGCGCTGGCTGGGCTGGCGCGGCTCGACGAGGCGGCGGCCGGCATCCAGGCGGCGACCTGCGGACACCTCACCATCGCGTCGAATCCGGGACCAGGCATCGCCTGGCTCCCACAGATACTCGCGGCTTTTCGAGCGTCGCGCCCGCAGGTCACAGTTCGATTCCTGACCCGCAGTTCACGCGAGGTGCGCGATCTTGTTGCGACGCGTGCCTTCGATCTCGGCATCGCCGAGGCGCCGTTCGATCGGACCGACGCCATCGTGCATCGCTACCGGTTCGACTGCGTGGCGGTGCTACGCATCGACCATGTGCTCGCTGGTGAGGCGCAGATCACCCCGTCCCTCCTAGACGATCATCCACTGATTGGATTATTGCCGGGCCACGGCACGACGATACCAATCGCCCGCGCCTTTGAGACGGCGGGAACCCGCGCAAATATTGTCGCCGAGTGCGAATTCTACGCAACGGCTCTGAACCTCGTTCTACACGGAGTAGGGGTTTGCATCTCCGATCCGATCAGCGCGGCTCAGGCGACCCACGGTCGATCTGATCTCGTCGTCCGGCCATTCATGCCGACTATCCCCTACGAAGTCGGTGTTTTGCGGCCTTCACGAGGGGGGACGTCGCATCTTGCAGAGCGCTTTATCGAAACCTTAGACGAATTCGTCCAACCCTATCTTGTGATTGAATAACCAACCAAGGAACACTTAACGTGAACAAAGGCGTGCCGCCGACGTCGCACCACCCTAACGCAATGTAGAAGCGCTCACGGCCGATCGAATGCGGTAGCTTCCACAGCTTCGAGACCGGCTTCTGCGTGCTCATGATTCCGGCACGGAGCACGCGCGAATTTGTCCGGCAAACGGAGATGCACCTGCCATGACGGCCGGTGGTTGGATCGCCGCAACTGGGCCGACCGCTCCTTCTGAAGTCGGAGTTTAGCAGATCTTAGGAAAAAAAAGGGGGGGGCTTAGTCCGTCGCAGTTCGCTACGCGCTTCTTAGTCGATGACGTGGACCAATAGGGAGTGGTATTAGCTGATTCGAGATGCCGACTAAAGCCCACCACCATAAATTTTGATTTTTTGGGGAATCTGATGACTAGCACCATGCAGTCAGTCATAAAAAAGGTGATTATTGAGGATCTATTCGGTTATGCGACATATGAAATTGATACTGAAACATTGAGCACTAGCGACCAAAATGTTACATTGATCTATGGCGAGAACGGCTCTGGAAAAACAACTTTGCTCAAACTAATTTTTGGTGCTCTAGCAAAAGCATCTTTTGGAATAAGAACAGATTTAATACAAACCGAGTTTAAACGCGTAAAAATAGAAACATCGTTGGGAGTAAATATAGAATTATATAGAGAGAAAACAACGGATGGGCCTTATACTCAAATAATGGATTTTGGCGGACGGAGCGAGTCATATCTTGTCGAGTTAAGCGAGCGAGGCACTTTCAAAATCGGGGGGGCTGGGAAAATCGAACAATTTCAACATGCTCTTTCCTCGATCGGTCTGGATTTAGTGTATGTCAGCGATCGTCGACGAATCAAATCGACAAATTCAATATTAAACCTAAAAGACGATTCCGTTGACACAAAAAACCAATGGGTGTTCCAACAAAGCAAAAATCACAAGCGTGCTTCTGATAGTTCAGAAATCGAAATAGTAAAATTATCTAAAGCAATCGAAGAGGCATTTCGGAAAGAAGTATTGAAGGAAGGCCGGTCAGGTCAGGAAACAGCCGATGGAATTTACTTAGAACTCGCTAAAGATATCTCTCAAGAAAAAGATAGTAGTAACTCTGAACTAAATGTTGCAAACTTTCTAGATACGTTGGATATTCTTGAAAATAAATCTCAATCGCTACTCAAGTTTAAAGCCATTTCAAAAATCCCTGTATCTGAGATCAGAGAACTGGTCTCTAATACTAGTGAAGTGCGTCGGCTAGATGTTGTTCGTGTTCTCACGCCTTATATAAACGCTGCCGTCGCCAGGACAAATGCGCTTACTCCATCTGCAATAGACTTTGGACTTTTGGTAGAAACTTTCAATAGTTATCTTTCAAGGAAGGAAATTATTTTTGATCTAGACAGGGGCTTGCGTATAATAGGACAGGATGGAAGGCGGGTTCCTCTGCGAGTACTATCGTCGGGTGAACAACATTTGTTTGTTCTACTTTCCTCTGTTTTTCTTTTAAGAAACTCAAGAACGCTATTTTTGATTGACGAACCCGAGCTTTCTTTGAATGTATATTGGCAAAGGAAACTCCCGAGGACTCTAAGTGGGCTTGTCAGGAACTCGGGGGTGCAATTTATCATGGCTACACACTCTCTCGAAATCCTAACTGAATTCAGTGATCGCATTTGTCAGATTGAGTTTTAAGATGCTACCAGAAAGAAAGTTTTCTGAAATCCTCACGAATTCTAAACTCGATAAAAAAACGGCCAATATACTTGTTGAGGGCGAATCTGACCAAACCATATTGAGAGAGTTTTTTAATGGCACAGCGTTGCGGCATAAGCTCTATCCGGCCAGTCGTGTTTCCTTTGATCTGTTCGATGCAAATGTTTTGGGAGGCAACAAAGGAAGGCTCTATGCAGCATCTACCTTCCTAAGCGCAATTCAAGCTCGCCGCATCGTTTGCGTTATCGATCGAGATGGGGATGCTTTCCATAAACATATCTATAACTCATGTGGTGTGATAACTGATTTATCTTGTGTTGAGATTTACCCACTAGATATTAGTCAGGCAGCTAATTTTATCAGAAAGGCACTAAATGATGGCTTTGATGAATCTGATTTAATGCATATACTCTCAATAGCTCGGGAGATTTCTGTTCTTCGATGGATGAGAGAGGAAGTGATACCATCCGTTAAGATGGCAGATTACGACAAATCGCTTACGCTTGAGAAAAAGAGATTATCGCTTAACGTTCAGCACTGGATCGGCAGATCGAAATCCCGCGGCGGCACCCAAGAAGAATGGAAGAAACTCGAAGATAGTTTCACTAGCTTGCGATCAACTCTTTCAGGAGATCCGCGCGACGCAGTTAATATACATATCTTAGATGAGATTTTTCGCTACTGGTTTAAATCCGTATTTGAAACAAAACTCCATGAGGGCTGGATTGAGCAACTTCTAAGAGGCTTTGCCGAATTTGATTTACTTAAAAACTATAAATTCTTTGAAAGTTTACTTTCTCATTGTGAAGGACATATTGAATAGGATAAGGCATTTATATCATATTGAAATCCAATGGGTTTTTTTAGCGTAACTTTTCGGTTTTTTCTTAGCTTATGGGATTGGGGAGATTGCTTGCTGAGGGTAAATGCTATGTGCATCCGCCTGAATCTTCTGCTTCGTAAACATCTTCGACAAGGTTGCTGAAGCCGTAGCCTGACGGCATCAGCTTCCAGCTGCATCGGGAGCAGTTTTGCCCTTTCGAGCCGGCGATGCGGGCAGCTGAGGGTCTGCCCGAAGGGATAAGCGCCAGCGTGATGTTTGTCGCCTTCGGCAGCGTTACGGTGGTGACTGAACGCATCGGCGCGCCGCGGTCGTGCTCGCTCGTATGGTAGAACACCGAGACGTGGTTCGTGCCGCGGCCTTCGCGCCGGAGCTTCTCCCCGAGCCGCGTCGCGTGCGCCAAGACCGCCTCCTCCAATGTGGTGCGGTCCTCGATCCGGGTTGAAAATGAGCGGGTCACCGCGCAGCCCTTGCGCTTGGCCGGCAGCGCGCCGAGCGGCAGGCAGGACATCCCGCGCAGCTCGTGGATGATGCGCTCGCCCACCACCGTCAGCGCCTTGCGCACCGGGCGCGGGTCGAGGTCGGCGAGATTGGCCACGCTGTCGACGCCCATGGCTTCGAGCTTGGCGAGCGAGGCCCGGCCGATCTCTCAAACCTCAGCCACCGGAATGCGGCAGAGTCAGTGGTCATAGGCCTCCGGGTCTGTAAGGTCGCAGACGCCGTCGAGCGGTGCGATGCGCCTGGCGATGTGGTTGGCGCGGGCTCGGCCAGCGTCTTCGTCGGGCCGATGCCGACGCAGGTCGGAATGCCCGTCCAGGCGCGCACCGTCGCGCGCAGGTCGCGTTGAACTTAATGCTGGTTGGCGCGCGGCGCGATTGTTCAGCTTGGAGGGTGGAGGTCTACGATGCGTCTGGGCGCCATGTGACGTCGAAGAGTTTTGGTGAAGTGCTAGGTAATCGCCGACCAGAGCGCCGCTGGGGACCTAAAGCCGATCGCGCAAGGCTGTATCGGCGCCACATGCGCCGCTGCCGCTCTGCAATAAGCAGCGAGCATGAAGAACATGCTTGCAGCCCTCATCCTGACCACGGTAGCCGCCCAGGCAGCCCCACCCGAGAAGTGGGCCGAGAACCCCGGCCCGCACACCATCAAGCGGACGCAGCCCAGCTGCCAGAACATCTCGACCCACGACGAGCTGGCCGGCAAGATCCTCCTCGCCAAGACGCCGCTCCAGAAGGCCGAGGCCCGCGCCTACTACCAGGCGCACACCGACCCCAACGATCCCCGCAACGGCGGCAATCTCTGCATCCCTCTCAAGAAGGGGACCGTCGTCATGGTCGAGAAGCGGATCGGCCGGTTCGAGTGCGTGCGCTTCAAGGGGATGCCGATCGCCATCAAGCCGTGGGAGGACAAGTGCTTCTACGCGGAGCGGGTCAGCTCCTACGCGGACGTGACGGTCCACCCGGACTTCTACTGGCTGGAATGAGGCCACAGGTCCGTTCAGGCCGAGGCCAGGCCTACGATCCAGCAGGCCTACAGGCCACGTCTCATGTGAGAAATCCGTGTCCTCTCGATGTCACCTGGATGTCCATCCGGGAGCCAATGCGAACCATCCTCCGATGAGACATTCCGGGAGCCGCATGTCACCTGGATGTCCTATGGATGTCTCATCGCTGTCCCACGATCCGGTCAATGCGAACGGATTTGCGGAAAATGTCTCATCGTTGGGACATCGACCCGATCGAGCGAAAAAGACCCTCCAAGAGACCCCAGCGAGAGATCGACCTAGGCGGGCAGATCACACAGATCGCATGAGAGTGACAAGCGCGTGAGAGCTGAGAGAGGTGTCCACACAGAGGATCGCGCTGTGGCAGGGACGTCAGGCGACGGAGGAGAGATCCATCATACATCTCCACGCCTGATCCGCGTGGCGGATCAAAAAAGATCCGAGCTCTCGATATATGAAAAATCTTGCCGTAAATTTGCTGGCGCTGCTTATTTTTTCTAGCTCCGCGCGATCATCCTTGTCGCTGTGCTTCGTCTGAAGGCGTTGATTGACATGATAATGATCAGGGAAAATCCTTGATAGACATGACACGGCGTCCTTGAATGCAACGCTCACATGAGAAGCGCGGCTGCGATGGCGACGATCAGAAAACTTCGAGGACGGTGGCAAGCCGCTGTCCGCCGCAAGGGGATGCAGCCGCGCTCGAAGTCCTTCGACGCAAAGAGCGACGCAGAACGTTGGGCTCGCAGCTTGGAAGCTGAGCTAGACCGTAATGGTGCGCTCCCCGACATGCGACCAGCTGAGAGCATGACGCTCGCGGAGCTCCTGACCCGCTACCGGGATGAAGTCTCGCCCACAAAGCGCAGCGCCGTTACGGAAATGGCGCGGATCAACGCGATCCTTCGTCGCCCGATCTGCTTCCGCACGATGACCATGCTCTCGACGGCAGATCTCGCTGCCTACCGCGACGAGCGCCTCAAGATGGTGGCAGCAGCGACCGTGATCCGGGAGCTGAACACGATTTCGCATGCAATCGACACCGCTCGTCGCGAGTGGAACATCCACATCGCACAGAAGCCATGCAAACTCGTGCGCCGCCCGTCACCGCCGAAGGGGCGCACCCGTCGCCTCGAGGGAAACGAAGAGGTGCTTCTACTCACTGCCGCAGACAGGGGGCGCACTCCCTATCTTCGCCCACTGATCGTGCTGGCTATTGAGACTGGCATGCGCCGAGGCGAGCTGCTGGCGCTCCGATGGGAGCATGTCGATCTCGATCGGCGTGTTGCGCACCTTCCGATGACGAAGAACGGAACGAACCGGGACGTGCCGCTCTCTACCCGCGCGGTGGATACGCTCAGGAAGCTCAGGACGGGCGAGGACGCGACCGTGTTCTCAGCTGCCCCGAACACAGTCAGACTCGCCTGGGAGCGCCTGACGCGACGTGTGGGGCTATCTGATCTACACCTACATGATCTCAGGCACGAGGCGGTGTCTCGCCTATTCGAGAAGGGGTTCAACGTCGTCGAGGTCGCGTCGATCTCGGGGCACCGGGAGTTGCGCATGCTCCAGCGCTACACGCACCTGAGGGCTGCCGATCTCGCAGCGCGTCTTGGATGAGACGAGGTGGCTCTTTCGCCACAGCTTCGAAGTCCTAGAACGATCGGAGCTGCTTGTAGGGAGTGCCTGATGGGCTCACAAGAAGCTGGAGCCTGTCCTTGGCAGCCGGACACCAACTCAAAATGACCGGATAATTATCATCGACCGGTCTTCAAATTAAGTGAAACCCAAGCGAAAGCCGGGCGTCCCGTAACGTTTTCCATTGTTTTGGATCCATTTTTGAGAGGCCTAAAGTATAGAACGCGTTACGGCGTGCGAGGGAAACCCTCCGGCCGACACCGGAGGGCTCCGAGCCCCACAAAGGCTGGGATCTCCCGGTCGCTTATGCAGCCTCGATCTCGATAATCGCGTCCGGATGAGCAGACCCCGCTACCAAGCGCTTGTTCTCGCGGAAGCGGCGTGCGCGATCCTTTCCGGACCGCCTACGGTGTTCAAGCACAGGGTTCGTCGAGCCATACCGGGCGGCTACATCTTCGAGGAGACGTTCGGTGACTGGATGACACTGCGCGACGAGTGGGCACCGATTGCACCGCTGCGCCGCGGCATCCAGAGGAGCCGGTAGACCGAAACACGACGGGATGAGCTGCTCGACCGGGAGTGCCTTGATCGGCGCCGCAGCTCCCAAGCCGGCAGACCTCTCACGAGCGGTCGCGACGAACTCCGCTCCGTAAAAAGCGGTGGCCTTATCGACCGACAAGACCCGTGCATTGTCGATGGCCATACCGATCGCGATGGGACCGTTAGTCCGCTTCCGAGCCGCACGAGCAATATGCTCCTGATGGGCGATCTGGTCCGGCAGGGCGTGATCGTTCTCCATGCGATAGTGTGGAAACTCGGAGAACCAGCAGGCGCCGTTAAGTTCCTCCTCCGACCGCTTTTCAATAGCCACCACGCAGTCCGCCCGACGCATCTGCCCGGCCCTCAACAGGCGCTGCTGCTTAGCCCGACGAAGCGCGGTCTCCATCGCGGTCGAGATGTAGAGCTTGTAAGAAACGCCCAGTAGGTCAGCGTGCGCACGAGCGTTCCAAAACTCGCTGAATTCCTTGCGGCTATGAAAGAGGCCGCCAGCAGCAGTAGCGCGCTTTTTGGTTGCCGCAACAGTATCGAAATTCTGCGCCCACTTCTGGCGATATACGTGGATATATTCTTCGACAAAGAGTTCCGTTGCCTGGACCGGCGAGAGGAACCGATAGTCAAACCACTTGAAATTCGCGAGAACGCGCTCTGCAGCCCAGCACAGGGGTGACATATGTGAGGCGGCTTCGAGAATAAGTCCTGCGCGCTGATGAAGCACTACTGGATCGAGCTGGTCGAAAATACGCATGGGGGTGCTGCCAGACGAATGGGTCATCTGTGGGTTCCTTCTAAGGGATTTGAGAGCGCGGCACCGTGCTGAAGTCGTTATAGCGACCAGCGAGCGGCGTTTCGCATAATGGCGGTCGATTTTTCGAGCGACGAGGTTCGAAGCCGCTAGGAAGTTCGTAGACTGGCGGTCCAGCTAGGCGTTAAGATCTGCGGCCTGCGAGATCAGTGCTTGGTGTCACTTAGGGACAGCAAGAAATGATCGACAGAGACGGCAAGATTCGACGTCGTAGGACTCTCCCGGACGCTAGGCGTTGCAATCGCCTTTGGCCATGACTTAGCCTGACAAGCGAAGCTCCGCTCACCCCGGATTCGATAAACGGCCAGCTTCCCGACCTTGTTGCCGATGTAGGCGTAGTAAGTGCCGCGGACCTTTGCAATCCTCGAACAATCGGGATCGGGGAACTCTATTCCGCCCTGGCGATAATACGCAGCCAATGCGAGACGCATCATCTCCTGTTCCCAGCTAAGCTTGAGGTCGGCGAATACCTGTTCAATCACGAGGATGCTCTCGATGCTCGTGCGTGAAGTCTTCTTCATTTGCTTGCTCTGGTGCTCGGTTTAAGCGAGCCAACGCTCGGAGGAGCGCGGCACAAAGCCTATAGCGAGTTGGGGGCGGCGTTTTCGTCGAAAAACAAAATTTTTGATAAGTCATTGATTTTGTTGATCCCGGAACCGATTCGGTTCGCTGATCTGAGCGCTCGATGTCGAGCATTGGGCGGTTCGGCTGGTCGGTGAAATCGCAGAGCCTCGACAGGCGACCACCACAAGATTCAACCGGCAACTCCGCCACGGCGCTCCGGTTGAGCTCATCGATGACTTCAAAGAGTCGCGTCGTCCTAACGTCATCGACGACCTGCTCCGGCCACTCGGTCGCACCTCGTTGATGGGCTTTTGTAAAGCAGCCTCAGCTCTATGGCCTCCGCAGCAGTGGCCAGAAGTTGCAGAATGATCACGGTCTCGGCGCTCCGAGCCGCACGCTTGTCTGTTCGCTCGCAAGAACAGCTCATGATGGCTATCGTTGCGCAAAATCGCGCTGAGGTTGCCAGCAGGGAGGGCTGAATGGCGACGCCGTTCTTCGAACGACCGATCCTCAATTCGCCCTACGAGGTGCCCACGAGGCATCATGCCTTGGACAGCGAGGGGCAGCCGCTCAACCAAGAGCCGGCACAGGGTCGCCGACGCTCGTCCCTGATCACACCGGTCCCGAAATCCAAGAAGCAGAGCGGCAAGGGCAAGCAGGCAACCCTCGGTCTCGGCGATGACGCCGGCCTATCCTCGGCTGAGCAGGCTTACAATCCGACGCCAATCATCAACGAGATCCGCGGGCACGTGGCATCCTGGCGCGCTCTCAGCAACCCGGCCGACTGGAGCGTCACACCGACGACCCAAAGGCTACTTTAGCATTGGCGTCGCGATCACGGCTGGCACGGCCCACGGCCGTTCTTCTGCCAGGTCGAGGCAGTTGAGACCGCGATCTGGCTCACCGAGGTTGCCGGACGACAGCGCCAATATGCCCACCTGATCCGGCATATTGAGGGGGCCAACGAGGGCGCGAACCCCGGTCTGCCACGCCTCGCCCTCAAGATGGCGACCGGCGCCGGCAAGACGACGGTCATGGCGATGCTGATCGCGTGGCAGACCCTCAACGCCGTGCGGAGCCCGAACACTAAGCATTTCACCCGCGGCTTCCTACTCGTGACGCCGGGTATCACGATCCGAGACCGCCTACGCGTTCTGATGCCAGGCGATCCTGATGCTTATTATAGCAAGCGAGAACTGGTGCCGACCGACATGCTCCATGACCTGGGGCAGGCGAAGATCGTGCTGACGAACTACCACGCGTTCAAGCGCCGCGAGACGCTTGAGGTCTCGAAGGTTGGGCGCTCGCTCCTCCAAGGTCGCCACGCTCCGATCGATACAATCGAGTCCGAGGGCGCAATGCTTCAACGCGTCTGCCGGGAGCTGCTGCCGATCAAAAACCTCGTGGTGGTCAACGACGAGGCGCACCACTGTTATCGCGAGAAGCCGGACGGAGCGGACGAGAACCCTGTCGCCGCCGAGGACCGCGAGGAGGCCAAGCGTAACGCCGAGGCCGCGAGGCTCTGGATCTCCGGGATCGAGGCGCTGAAGCGAAAGGTCGGCGTGCGCGCAGTATACGACTTGTCGGCGACGCCTTTCTTCCTACGCGGCTCTGGCTACCTCGAGGGCACCCTGTTCCCATGGACGGTCAGCGACTTCTCGCTGATCGACGCCATCGAGTGCGGCATCGTCAAGCTGCCGCGCGTGCCGATTGCCGATAACGCTGCAAGCGGCGAAGTGCCCATTTATCGCGAGCTCTGGGAGCACATCGGCAAGGCAATGCCGAAGAAGGGCGCAGGCAAGGCTGGCACGCTCGATCCGCTCTCTCACGTCTTACCACCTCTAAGCCGGTCTGGGAGAGCGACCCTCGCAAGTGCCACGTCAGCCACGTGGTGCTCGATTCCGACTGGGAAGCCGAACTCGCCCGCGTGCTGGAGGCGCACCCGCGGGTGCTCGCCTACGTGAAGAACCAGGGCCTCGGCTTCGAGGTGCCCTACCGCGACGGCGCCGTGCCGCGCCGCTACCTGCCGGACTTCCTCGTCCGCCTCGACGTCGGGACACCCGAGCCGCTCACCCTCGTTCTGGAGACCAAGGGCTATCGCGGCACCGACGCGCAGCTCAAGGCGGAGACGATGGCCGTGTCCTGGGTGCCGGGCGTCAACGCACTCGCCGGCCACGGCCGCTGGGCGTTCTTCGAGTTCCGCGAGGTGTTCGCGATCGAGGAGACGTTCGGCCGACTCGTCGATGAACTGACCTCGGTGAGTGCCGCCGCATGACGGCGTCGCGCTTCGACGTCGCCGAGCGTCTGGCTCAAGGGGCGCATCTCGCCGCGGTGGTGCCGGATCATGTCGGCTACGCCGGGGCCGCCTACCGACTCCAGCCGGACCAGTGGACGTTCAACCTCGCGCCCGCGATCCGCGCGTCGGCGCCCGCGTATTTTAAACGCTACGGCATCACGTGGCACCAGCACAGGAATCACGGCCTCTCGTCGCAGGTGAGCTGCCTCAACTTCCTGATGCCGTTGGCCGAGCATCCCGAGGTCCTCTCCCGTCTCGTCGCCGCAGCGCTCGGCATCGACGCGCCGGAGATGCTTCCCGTCGAGGACGGGCCGGAGGGACGCCCGTGGTTCGTCGGCTTCGAGTGGGTCGGCGCGTGCGATTACCTGAACGAGGGCGCCGTCCGGACCCGCGGGGCGAACGCGACAAGCGCCGACGCGATCCTGCGCTTCCGGCACCGGGGCCGGAGCGAGACCCTGCTGGTCGAGTGGAAATACACCGAGGCATACGGTGCCCCGATCCCACCGGCCGGCAACCCGACCCGGACCAAGCGCTACCAGAATCTCGCCTTCGCCCCTGCCGGGCCGGTGCGGTCCGATCTCGGTCTCGCCCTTCCCGACTTCTTCTACGAGCCGTTCTACCAGTTGCTACGCCAGCAGATGCTCGCCGTCCGCATGCAGGCCGCGGGTGAGGGGGATGCGGCCCGCGTGCGCGTCCTCCACATCGCCCCCGGCGGCAATGGCGTGCTCCAGGCCGTCACGGCGCCGGCCCTGCGCCCGCACGGGACGAGCGCCTTCGCGGCGTTCCGCTCCGTGCTGACGGAGCCCGAAGCCTTCGTGAGCCGTGCGACCGAGACCCTCTTCGGCCCTCTGCTCCGCTCGCCGAACGCCGCCACCGCCGAGTGGGCCGCCTACCTGCGCGACCGCTACCGTTTTCTCGATCACGCCCCCAACGCCGCGCAAGGACCCGTGAACTGATGGCCCGAGGCCCGAAAGCAGCCGCGACCAAGTCCGTCGAGACCCTCACCCACGACGACGCGGCGCGCAGGAACATCCCCACCGCCGAGTTGCAGAGCTTCGCCGAGGCCGAGGAGGCGATCACCGGCTTCGAGCCCGGTGTCTACCCCCGCGCCCGGCCGCTGACCGAGGGCGAGACCCGCCCGCGCGACGCCGACCTCGACCCGCAGATCGTCTGGAACGGCGCCCGCATCCGCCTCACCCCCGAGCAGGTGCGCGCGCTGGTCGAGACCGGCGAGACGGCGATCGGCGACGCGCAACTCGTCTGGCGCGGCAAGGACCAGCAGGATTGGTCCGACCTGATCGTCCAGGCGCCGCCCCTCTACATCCAGGAAAAGATTCACCCGAGGGCGATCATCGACGACCTGCGCCGCGCCGGCAGCCGCCCACCGGAGGATGAGACGCCCGACCTGTTCTCGGATTTCAACGGCCTCGACCCGGAGGCGCGCACCGAGTTCTACCAGCACGATCAGCACTGGTCGAACCGGATGATCCTGGGCGACTCGCTCCAAGTCATGGCCTCGCTGGCGCAGCGCGAGGGGATGAAGGGGCAAGTGCAATGCATCTACTTCGACCCGCCCTACGGCATCAAGTTCAACTCGAATTGGCAGGTCTCGACGCAGTCCCCGAAAGTTCAAGACGGTAAGCAGACTGATATATCTCGCGAGCCGGAGCAAGTTAAGGCCTTCAGAGACACGTGGAAAGAGGGCATTCATTCTTATCTAACTTATCTGCGCGACCGCCTTGTTATCGCAAGAGAGCTTTTGCATGACAGTGGATCGATCTTTGTGCAAATTGGCGACGAGAATGTGCATCGCGTGCGCGCGGTGATGGACGAAGTATTTGGAGCGTCCAATATCGTCACACAAATACCCTTTGCCAAAACTGGTGGGCAAACATCTGATGTCCTGGCATCTGTATGCGATTATGTGGTTTGGTATGCCAAAGATTTGACAGGTGTAAAATTCAGACGATCGTATTTTCAAAAAGAACGGGGCGGCACAGGATCCGGAGAATATTCTTGGGTTCATTTACCGGACGGAATTCGGAGGCGCGCAACAAGCGTCGAGAGCAAAGATGAATCGTTGTTGCCGATCGGATCCGCTTTTTTCATTCCGGACAATTTTACCAGTAATCGCCCGCCTGGAGATTTTCCAATCGAATTTGAAGGAGTAACCGCGGGACCTTCTAAGGGTTACTGGAAGACCGGGCCAATTGGCGTCGATCGACTCAAAAAAGCAAACAGGTTTATTCGCCAGGGGCGGACAATTCGATATGTCCGCTTTCTGGGTGATTTTCCTGTATCGCCATACTCCAATATGTGGCTTGATACAGCTGCACGAGGTTGGGGCGAAGAGAAAGTCTATGTAGTTCAGACAGGGTCTCAGGTCGTTCAACGCTGCATCCTGATGGCCACCGATCCCGGTGACCTCGTCCTCGATCCCACCTGCGGCTCCGGCACCACCGCCACGGTCGCCGAGCAGTGGGGCCGGCGCTGGATCACCATCGACACGAGCCGCGTCGCCCTGGCGCTCGCCCGCACGCGTCTGATGAGCGCGCGCTATCCCTATTACCTGCTCGCCGACAGCCCCGAGGGCCGGGCGAAGGAACAGGCGGTGTCGGGCCGTCCGCAGCCGCAGAGCGCGGCCTACGGCGATATCCGCCAGGGCTTCGTCTGTGAGCGCGCGCCGCACGTCACCCTCAAATCGATCGCCAACAACGCCGAGATCGACGTGATCTGGGAGAAATTTCAGCAGAAGCTGGAGCCCCTGCGCGGCGAACTGAACGCGGCCCTTGGGCAGACGTGGGAGGAGTGGCAGATCCCGCGGGAGGCCGGGGCCGGCTGGCCGGAGCCGGCGCGCTTAGGCCATGCCGCGTGGTGGGAGGCGCGGATCGCACGGCAGCGCGAGATCGACGCCTCGATCGCGCGCGCCGCCGACGTGGAGATGCTCTACGACCGGCCCTACACGGACTCCGGCAAGGTCCGGGTCGCCGGCCCGTTCACGGTCGAGAGTCTGTCGCCCCACCGCATCATCCCATCGGACAGCCTCGATCTCGACGACGAGTTCGACGCGCTCGACGGGCGCCGCGAGCGGACCAAGGCCGGCACGCCGACGCAGGACTTTTCCACGATGGTGCTGGAGAATCTGTCGGCCGCCGGCGTGCAGGGCCGCGACCGCGCCGACCGGGTGCGTTTCACCCTGCTCCAGCCCTGGCCCGGACGCTTCATCGGCGCCGAGGGGCGCTTCGTTGAGGGCGGCAGCACGGACGAGCCCGGCCTCGAGCGCCGCGCCGCCATCCTGATCGGCCCCGAATTCGGCACGCTATCGCGCCCCGACCTCGTCGCCGCCGCCCGCGAGGCGGCGGATGCGCGCTTCGACGTGCTGGTGGCCTGCGCCTTCGCCTACGACGCGCATGCGAGCGAACTGACCCGGCTCGGGCCGCTGCCGATCCAGCAGGCCAAGATGAACCCCGATTTACACATGGCCGACGACCTCAAGACCACGGGCAAGGGCAACCTGTTCGTGGTCTTCGGCGAGCCCGACATCGATATCCGCCGCCTCGACGGCGACCGGATGGAGGTGGAGGTGAAGGGCATCGACGTGTTCGATCCCAACACCGGCGAGGTGCGCTCAGACGACACCTCCGGCATCGCCGCGTGGTTCATCGACACCGACTACGACGAGGAGAGCTTCTTCGTCCGCCACGCCTACTTCCTTGGCGCCAACGACCCCTACAAGTCGCTCAAGACCGCGCTGAAGGCCGAGATCGACGAAGCCGCCTGGGCAACCCTCTACCGGGCGACGAGCCGGCCCTTCGCGCGGCCCGTGACGGGGCGGATTGCGGTGAAGGTCATCAATCACTTCGGGGACGAGGTGATGAAGGTGTATGGGGTGTAAGGCAAACTCCACCGATGACCGACTACCCTCTTCTCCCGATCACGCTCCCAGAATTTGTTGGGAGTCACCCGTTCTCGCGCGGCCAGAACCCGAAACTCTACACGCCCGAGGAGCTGCGCGATCGAGGAATCGGCAAAACGGCGCGGACGGATTTCTTCGAGAGATATCTCGCCGCTATCTACTGGGCCCTCGAGGACGCGGTCCCCTACGCCTTCAGGACAGCGGACGGCACCGTCAGGTCGCTTGATGCGGGGTGCCTCAAGTTCCTGCTGAACCGCAACCGCGCAGACCTCACCTTCGATTGCGGGCCCGACGGCAAGATCGTATCGGTAACTCCCGGCAGGAAGCTTCTCGAACTTTACCTGCCGATCCGTGACAGGCTCATCGATGAAATCCTGGTCCGTTCCGCGGCCGGTCGCCTGCTATCGTCTACGCTCGACCTGCGTAGTATCGCCCCTGAAATTCAGGCGCGCTTCGATCCCGACTTCGTAATCGATGAGCGACGAAGGGTCGAATCGGAACGTGTGATCCGAGAGGGGGCCGCACAATTCCGAAAGGCAGTTCTCAACGCTTGGTCGGGCAAGTGCGCAATCACCGGCACCGACATCGACGTCGTCTTGGACGCGGCGCACATCTATCCGTATCTCGGCCCGAAAACGAACGATGTCAGCAACGGGATCGCCTTGCGCAGCGACCTGCACAGGCTGTTCGACCGTGGGCTGCTTGCGATACGCCTCTATGACAGTATTGCACGGGTAGAGATGATCGGAAAGCTGGCCGGGGGGGCCTACGGCGCGTTCACTGGGGTCGAACTGATGCTGCCGACGGGTAGGTGCTGTCCAGATAGCCGGCTGCTGGAATGGCATCGGAGAAGGGCCGAGATGGCCGCGGGGACCGATTGATGGATTTTCGCATCGCCGACACTTTTACCGCCGCGCTGGCCCGTCTGCCCACGCAGGAGCAGAAGGCGGTAAAGACCTCGGCCTTCGACATGCAGCTCGACCCTGCGGGGCCGGGCTTGCAGTTCCACCGGATCGAGGCGTCGCGGGACCCGAACTTCTGGTCGGTGCGGGTCAACCGCGACATCCGCATCATCGTCCACAAGACGGCTGCGAGCCTGCTGCTCGCCTACGTCGATCACCACGACAAGGCCTGTGCCTGGGCCGAGCGGCGACGAATCGAGGCGCATCCGCGCACCGGTGCCGTGCAGATCGTCGAGTCGCGCGCGCGCGTCGAGGAGAGCGCTCCGACCCTGTTCAGGCCGCCGGCGCCCGAGCGGCCCGCCCCGGAGCCGGCCCTCTTCGCGGCCCTCTCTGACGAGGATCTGCTGTCGATCGGGTTGCCCGAGGACTGGATCGAGCCGGTGCGCGCGGCGACCGAATCCCGCTTCTTCGACCTCGCGCCGCATCTGCCGGCGGAGGCCGCCGAGGGGCTGCTCGACTACGCCGCGACGGGGCGCCTGCCGAAGCCCGCGCCGGTCGAGGTCGCCGACCCTTTCGCGCATCCGGACGCGCAGCGCCGCTTCCGCGTCATCGAGAATCTCGACGCGCTGCGCGCCGCCCTCGACGCGCCGTGGGAGCGCTGGTCGGTGTTCCTGCACCCATCGCAGGCCGGGGTGATCGCGCGGACCTACAGCGGGCCAGCGCGCGTCGCGGGCTCGGCCGGGACCGGCAAGACCGTTGTCGCATTGCACCGTGCCGTTCGCCTCGCCCGGTCTGATTCCCAGGCGCGGGTGCTGCTCACCACCTTCTCGAAGCCGCTGGCGGACGCGCTCCAGCGCAAGGTCGATCTCCTGATCGCCGCCGAGCCGGGCGCGCGCGGGCGCATCACCGTCGCGCCCTGGGACGGGCTGGCCGAGGAACTGCACCAGCTCGTCCACGCGCGCCGCCCCCGCATCGCGACGTTGACACAGATCCAGGCTGCCCTGGTGCAGGCCACGGGCGGGACCGCCGTCTGGTCCGAGCGCTTCCTGACGAGCGAGTTCCGCCACGTCATCGATGCGTGGCAGGTCGCGGACGAGGCGACTTACGCCGACACGCCGCGTCCTGGCCGCCGCAGCCGGCTCGGTGCCAAGCAGCGCGCCGCCCTATGGTCTATCTTTACCGCGGCCCGCGCCCGCCTCGCGAGCCAAGGGCTCGTCACCTGGGCGCAGGTCTTCGGTGGGCTAGCCGCGCACTACGACGCGCAGGCGACCAAACCCTTCAGCTACATCGTCGTGGACGAGGCCCAGGATCTCGGCGTGCCGGAGCTGCGCCTTCTTCGCGCGCTCGCACCCGAAGGTGAGGACCGCCTGTTCTTCGCGGGCGATCTCGGCCAGCGCATCTTCCAGCCGCCGTTCTCGTGGAAAGCGCTCGGCGTCGACGTGCGTGGCCGTTCGACCACGCTCAAGGTGAACTACCGCACCTCCCACCAGATCCGCGAGGCCGCCGATCGTCTCCTGCCCGGAGCCGTCCACGACATGGACGGGCGCGAGGAGGCGCGGAAAGGCACGCTTTCAGTCTTCGACGGGCCGCAGCCCCAGGTGATGAAGCTGGACGACGAGACGGCCGAGCGTGAGGCGATTCTCCGCTTCCTCGAAGCGGCCCGAGCAGAAGGCGTCCTGCCCGAGGAGATCGGCCTGTTCGTGCGCAGCCGCGCGCAGCTTGATCGCGCTCGCACCGTTGCTCGGGCTGCCGGTTTCGTGCCCGTCGAGCCGGGCGACGCACCGAGTGCGGCGGGGGATAGCGTGATCGTCGGCACCATGCACCTCGCCAAGGGTCTCGAGTTCAAAGCGGTGGTCGTGCTCGCCTGCGACAGCGAGGTTCTGCCCCTGCAGGAGCGCATCGATACGGTCACCGAGGAGGCCGAACTCGACGAAGTGTTCGAGACGGAGCGGCACCTTCTCTACGTGGCCTGCACGCGCGCCCGCGACCGCCTGCTGATTACCGGAGTGCGGCCGACCTCTGAGTTTCTCGATGATCTCGGCTGACATTCAAGGAAAGAACGATGCCCGACGGCGCAGAACCGGCTTGCTCCCGAAATTATGCGCACGTCTTGGCGGCGGCGCTCTCAGCCTGGCTGCCCCCTCGGGCGACACTCTCGAAAGTCCGGAGAGGCAACGTCTGGCGCCCTCGCCCGGTCGCTTCGGCCGTTTCACCGTGGGCCGACCGTGTGCTCGCCTATCAATGGAAGGGTGATGGATACCAAGAGCTATCAGCGCGCTTGAGGCCCATCCTCTGCGATAGTTTCGATCTCGCTCAAGCCCTGAGCGAGCGCCCCTCTTGGAATGCTGAAGAGCAGCGCTTGGCTGTCAACCTGACGAGCCGCGTGTTCGCTTGGGGACGCGCTGGAAGCCAAGCTCAGATAGCAGCCTGCCAGGTCCAGGCTGTCTTCGCAGCGGCCCTCCACGCCGCTGGAGTTACTCTCACGCAGTCAGCCGCGGAGGCGCCGTGGAGCAGTGGCTGGACGAAGGTTGCTGCGTTCGCGACGGCGCATCTCGACCACGACGCTCACACCGCCGGCCATCCCCAGGTGATCTGGGACAGCCGCGTCGCCAACGCCTTCCGAAGGCTCGTCGATGCGGCCGAAGCGCAGCTTCCGGCGTCGATGACGTCTCAGTTCAAAGCCGACCTGAGGCAGATCCGCGGGCGGGGTGGCGAACGGGTCGGCTTGAAACTGACTGACGGCTGGGCCTTTGCTAACACACTTGCGCAGCAGTGGAAGGCGCAGCGAACGGGATCACGCATCGTGGGTGAACTGTGCGAAGCCTTGAACGCGGCGCCCGAACGATACGGTCGAATGCCTGGGTCGACCCGCCTCGACGGTCGATGGACGAGCTGGGGTGTCGGGCTGGCGCTGTTCGTCGAGGGCTACTGACGGCGCAAGCGCGGCACACAACGAGCGCCGCACTCGCGCCGCATCTGCTGCCCCATCGCCGGCTCCCAGCGACGACAGCGCCGTCCCTGGGGCGCGCTCGACACGATTCGAACGTGTGACCTCCGCCCCAGGAGCCCGCATCATTCCTTTGAGCGATGACGACGCCACACGACGCGGCCGAACCCCGCGACAGCCCCGTTGCGCCGCGCAGCGGCATCGGCTAGGAAATCGGCACGGTCAGCACCCGTAGCTCAGCTGGATAGAGCGTTGCCCTCCGAAGGCAAAGGTCACACGTTCGAATCGTGTCGGGTGCGCCAATTTTCTCAATGACTTAGCGCCTCCAGATTGGTCCGGCTCACACAGTTGGCCCACATAGCTGCTCTTGTGGATCGCGTCGGTCGTTCGCTCGTAGGCTTCGCACGGCCCTGCTACCGTCGGACAACTTGTCCAGGAGCACCCTGCCGATGCGCTCGCTCGCCCTCATCCTGCCGATCGTTCTCAGTCTCGTAGTCCCGGCCGTCGCGCAGACGCCGGCACCGTCCGTTGCACAGGCCGCCCAGCGCGATCGAATGAAGAGCTGCAACGCCGACGCCGGCTCTCAGAAACTCGCCGGCAGCGCGCGCAAGGGCTTCATGTCCGACTGCCTCGCCGGCAAGGCTGCAGCGCCGGCGAAGGAGCTGACGCCGCAGCAGGCGAAGATGAAAAGCTGCAACGTCGATGCCTCGGCCAAAAGCCTGAAGGGCGCCGAGCGGAAGAGCTTTATGAGCACCTGTCTGAAGGGCTGAACACAGGTTCGGGGGCCCTTCGTTCGACGGCAAAGGGGAGCGCACCACCACTGCTACATGGTCGGCGTCCACCCCCATATGCCCGTACCTAGACAATAACCCCGGCTCTCTTCGAGTTCAACCATCAAGATGACAGGCAAAAATATTATCTTCGCTGTGTAGATAATAAGGATATTTCTATAATGAAAGAAAATTATCATACGGCAACAAATTCGGCAGATCACAAAATATCCAATTGAAGGTTTTAATTTATGGCTGAGTCAGTCCATGTGGGAGAAATAGCAGAAAAACTATCCGACGAACTGTTTAGAGAGTTTTTCTGGCAGAAAGAAGGGCCCACTAATCAAGATTGGCCTTGCGAAAAGTCCGAGGAACATGGCCATGCAACGCATCCTGCGGATGTTGTATTTTGGTATGACGAGCCATATTCACAAACGCGCACCTATATCCATTGCGACTTAAAAAGTTTTGGAAAAAGCTCGGTGAAGAGTACCGCTGTAAAAAAGGCGACGCTCAGCCTTGTTAAGCAGATCGAGTGCGCCGAGATAAGCGAAGAATGGCAGACAAAATATACACACGGGAACGTTAACATAAATATCGTCGGCCTCTTATTTGTTTATAATCATGATACCCAATACGATGGAAACTTTACGAAACTTATGAGAGGCGCAAGTGCAGATGGTATTAGCGTAACACCAGGATCGCGCCTGTTTATATTTGGACCAGACGATATACTTTGGCTAGATACCGTTAGATCAAATATAAGGTTGATGCGGGGTGATGATGGAACTCACTCACTTCCCACACAAGACAGATGCCGTTATTATTACCCTCAACTTACTATGCGCAAAAACATTCGCCCAGATATAGCAAAGGCGGCGACCCTGGAGATGCTCACCTCTCCGTGGATTATATTAGAGTACGATTTTCCCACCCCTGAATACACCAAAGGCTATGTGCTTTTTTATAAAAGAACTGCAACTAGTATTCAGGAATTTATCTACGTTATTGATTATCTACGTCACTACCAACTTCTCGACAGTTCGATTTACGTTCAGATACAAGTAACTTCAGCAAATACTGCCGCGTCGCACCTCTTTAGTAAGGCAATCTCAGCTTACATTAGTGATACTCTCGGCATCGATGCCGACGAGCCGCTCGCTAAGATAATCAAGCGCATTAAACTCAAAACAATGACTCAAGTCGTTACGCAATATTCATCCGTGGTGTTAGGCATGGAATATGATAGGACATAACACTACTCAACTGATTGCTACCGATAAGGAGATTTATGACCTTATCATGGCTTCTCCTAAAAGGATGAGCGTAAATGTTCTTCTAGAACTTTTGGCTGACCGAAGAATATATTGCTCTCCCCTTTCTAATCGGAACGAGCTGGCGTCTTACTTGGCCAGCCTGCCGCATGATTTCCATGATGTCGCCGGGCTGATACAAAAGGGCGAGTATGTTCGCAACTCAGATCGCACAGCGTTCATTGATATTGATTTGGCTTTAACGTCTGCTGAAATTAAATCTGCGATCGAAGCTTACCAGAATTCAGTAGGGCTATCTGAGAAAGTCTCCACCCCTATTAGCACCGCATCTAGAGTTAATATGAACCTAGAGTACGATGAAATCGATTATTCAAGAACGAGGCTTATACAAAGACAAAAAAAGCATGCTGATTTTGTTTTTGATACAAGCGATGCAATAACAAGAGTTAGGTTTCCAGCAACCGATAAAGCCCGAAATGTATTAGAAGAGATAAAGAACTTCATTTCAGCCGCTCGAAGAGCAGACATACCCATTGATGCGCTAACAGTAAGCGACCTTACGTCCGAGGCTGATAGGACCGCTTTTTTCATGAATATTCTCAGCAATATGCCGGGGTATAGAGTTCGCACTATCACTGACGTTCGGGTGGCTAAATGGAATGAGGACCCGTCTGAACTCGGTTTTGACGACGATAATGATGACCAGGAAACAGAAGCAGCAAGAGCTAGCATGCTCTCGGTAGTAAATAGTGTGTCAATGCGGGGACAAAATCTAACGCTTACGGAAGAATACAAAAATCTTCTGACAAATGGCTTTTTTCTTACCTCTATCACTTGGAGGGCAGATCAATTTGCGGATCCTCGTGATTTAGTGCAATTTGAAATATCTTTCGAGGATGGAATTCAAGGTACAAATTTTCGGTACGCTGTAAGGTATTCCCCAAGGCGCGAAGGCGGCGATCACGGCAAGACGATGCTAACCGTTCCTGAACTTCGTAAAATTGGCCTTCTCAAACTAATAGAAGAAACAGCAAGGGGTGAATTGAAGAAAATTCGAGACAATAAGGCTAAATCAGCTACCCAGCCTAAAAGGGTTTAGTATGAGCCGTCACAAATGGTATCGTGCTAAATGGTCCGCCTCAATGCGTGAGATGGCCAAAAAAATTCAGCAGACGGCATTCATGCCGGAGGCTACAGACGGCTTCGTTCTTGACCGTGCTCGGGACAATGAAATTGAAGCTCGTTTTGTGGAAAAGATCGACGTTCATCAGACAGTTACTGACCCATTTGGCGGTGCGGTTGAGTTTGACAGGATAGAATATCGGCAGTGGCGGTTTAGGCTTACAACACTCTCACCTGGCCTCGAGCTCTTGGGTTCGACGAAGGGATCAAATGCGCTGGCCTACAGACTGGCAGAATTGTCGCGCAATGAACTTACGCTGTCGAACCTCAATATCAACGTGCTGAGCTGGCTCGCTCGTTTTCAGGAAATTGGCGGGTACCACGGCTTCATCGATGCAATGCAGGTGGGTAATATAAACCTAGGCCAAAGTGTGAAGGCAAGAGCAATCGTCCGAGGAAGAGAGGATGTAAAATCGTACGTCGCAGACTTTCTCGCACACAATCCGCACGATATAGAAAAGGTGCAGTTTAAGATTTCTGGCCGTGACCGCCGGACAATTTCTCTATCTAACAGCGCGGGCTGCGTCATAACGGGTGGCGGCTCCGAGCCTATTATTGATGACCTACGAAAATCCTTGGAACACGTTGCAACATAGCGCTTTGCCAGACTATAACTTTTAACGCGTTAAATTCGTGCCTACCTCCAGTCCAATCGCCATCACCATTGGCTGCTACATGGTGATCAACGTTGAAATGGGGGCTCTGTCCGAGGCGGGAATTCTACCCCGGCGTTAGGCGTTCAGGACCGTCGCGCCGCCGAGCCACACCGTCGCCGCATCCAGCGTCGGAAAGGCGTGCTCGATCTCCAGGAAGGGGCTTGGGCGCCGGTCCGGCGGCAAGTGATCGAGCAGCTCGGCGTGCCAGGCGCGATGCCCGCCATCGGCCGAGACTTCCCGGACCACGCTGCGGACGATCACGCCGTCGAGGACGAGATCGTAGCTGCCAGCGGCGAGGCGATGCAACGTGTAGGTCACCGCGCACGCCCCGCGGCCGGAGCCTGGACTGCCATCCGCATGAAGGCGTCGGCGAACGGCGTCTCGGCCCGGCGCGGCGCGATGGCGCGGATCTGCTGGACGCTGTCCGGCGCCGACAGGATGTCCGCGAGCGCCGCGTTATTGCGCCCGAGGTAGGCACGTTTCGAGGCGTCCCCGGCATTCGTCAGCAGCGTCCGCCCCTGAGTCTTCAGCGTCGAGAGCCCCTGCTGCAGCAGCGTCTCCCCGCCGATCTCCGCCCGGTACTGAGCGTTGAAGTCGGTTGGGCTCCCCTGCGGCTTCCGGGTGCCCGTGGCGCGCAGGATCTGCATGAGGTCGTCGACCGCCACCGGCGCCGCCGGGCTGTCCGGCAGGGCGCGCAGCACCGCGTCGAGGTTCCACGCCTGCTGTTCCGTGCCGGCAATGTCCTTGGCGAACTTCGCCCCGCCGCCCTGCGCTTCGCCGCCGACGAGCCGGCCCATGCTGGTATCAGCCTAGTCGGCGAGCCGCTGCCGCACGAGCTGCGCCGTCCACTGCGGTTCCTCGCGCGCCGTCCGCATGATGAGGTCGACGAGTTCGCGTTCGCCTCCGACCCGGGGCTTGGACGGCAGCAACATACCGCTCGCGGCCTCCGTCGAGCCGGCGCGTGACAACTCGCCGATCGCGCCCTGCCGCTGCGGAGCGAGGGCCTCGTCGGCTTCGCGGACCGCCTGTAGACGCCGCCGCAGGCCGGGCACCTTGTCGAGGATGTCCGACCGGTCGCGGATGCCGAACGCCAGCGCGTCGCCCGAGACCGTGCCGCGCGCGTCCGTCGCCGCATCGAGGAGCTTCGTGCCGAGGTAGTTCTCGAAGCCGGTGCGGGCCTCGGCCGGCGCAACGGCGTTGAAGATCCGCACGGACGTCGAGCCGCCCGCCTTGATCGTCGGCGCCGAGCGCTCCGGCGGCAGCGTGAACTGCCGGCCGAACTCGTCGCGCTCGATGACCTTGGCCAGCGCCGAGTTCTCGGAGGGGCGAAGCGGCACGCTCGCCGCTGCGAAGTTGCGCGTGGCCTCGGCGTGCTCGGGCACCGCGTCGATCGCCTGGTCGAAGCGGTCGCGCACGCCGATCTTCGCGCCATTGTTATCCGCAGGGGGCGATCATCGCCCCGATCACTCGTCTTCTTTAAGGCGGGGCAAAAGAGGTCACACGCCTCGCGGCTGCCCCATGAGGTCGATCATCCATGATATACTGTCGCGTTGACGTGCTCCCTGAGGCCTTTTTGGCCTGATTGCTCGCCAGCTAACCAAAGCGTTGCGTCGATGCAACATTCCCACAGCACCGCACCGCACACCAAGATTCAACGTTGATCGAGAAGATCGGCTGGCACACAGTGTTTTGGCACTGGGGGCATCGCAAAAGCGGGCCCGATGAGCCCGCACCAAAAAGCGGGCCGCAAAACAAGGTGTGACGCGATCGGCCCCGGCCCCGCGACCACACGATCCTCGGGTCTCGAAGCTTTTGGAGATATCTATGACGCT
>NZ_JAKSYA010000063.1:0-117881 GCF_022829485.1 Methylobacterium sp. J-059 | reverse complement strand
GACGCCAACGACATGCTACACCTACCGCCAACCCCTTTCCCTACCCGCCGCGCTTCCGAGCTCGGACGCGACCAGGGCCTTGGTGCGCCGGCGGCCGATACTGCCGGGGGGGCCGAGGGTCCAGGCCTGCCTTGGAAGCCTCTTGGTAGGCAGGGTCGGGCGGGATCGATTTGCGTTGGCCCAACCGCTGCCCCCCCGTACCCAAGTCGGGCCTGCCCGACTTGGGTACACGACGTGGGCACACAAGGTGCGGATCTCGGTCAAGCCCGAGATCCGTCGGGGGGAGGGAAGGCGCGACGAGACTTTCGAAGGCGGTCAGGGAAGCGAGAAGCACCCGTATCGCTCACTGCATCAGGGCGAGCGCGCGCAGGAAGAAGTCGCGGCCGCCGAAGTTGCCGGATTTCAGCGCAAGCAGCATCGGATCGCCGCCGGCCGTGCGCAGGACGGGGACGCCGGCGGCGATCTCGGGGCCGAGCAGGAAGGCTTTCAGCCCGAGATGGTCGACCACCGCGCCGGAGGTCTCGCCGCCGGCGACCACGAGCCGGCGGACGCCGCGGGCGACGAGGTCCGCGGCGAGCCGCGCCAGCGCCGCCTCGATCGCCTGGCCGACCGCGGCGCCGCCGTGCCTGGCCTGGAGCGCGCGCACCGCGTCGGGCGCGGCGCTGCTGGCGACGAGGACCGGGCCGGCGGCAAGGCGCTCGGCGGCCCAGGCGATGGCCGCCTCGACCTCGCCGGGGCCGGACAGCAGCCGCTCGGTGTCGAGGCGCAGCACCGGCATGTGATCGGCCGCGGCCTCGATCTGCGCCAGCGTCGCCTGCGAGCAGCTGCCCGCGAGGCACGCGGCGTGGCCGCCGACCGCTTCGCCCGCCACCGCACCGGCGCCGGATGCGCCGCGCCCGTCCGCGACCAGCGCGCGGGCGAGCCCGAGGCCGAGGCCCGAGGCGCCGCAGGAGACGCGGTGCCGCAAGGCGGCGCGGCCGAGGATCTCGAGGTCGGCATCGAAGATCGCGTCGGCGATGGCCGCGCCGTGGCCCTCCTTCGCCAGGGCGTCGAGGCGCGCGGCGACCGCGTCCGGACCGCGCGTCACGGTGGCGATGTCGATCAGCCCGACCGTGCCGGCGCTCTGGCGGGCCAGCACCCGCACGAGGCTCGAATCGCGCATCGGGTTGAGGGGGTGGTCCTTCAGCGGGCTCTCGGCGAGCAGCGTCGCGCCGACGAAGAGATGACCCTGGTAGACGCTGCGCCCGGTCTCGGGAAAGGCGGGGGTGACGAGCGCGATCGGCTCGGCCGCATCCGCCCGCAGCGCGTCGAGCACCGGGCCGATATTGCCGGCCTCGGTCGAATCGAAGGTCGAGCAGACCTTGAACAGCACGTGGCCGGTACCGCGCCGGCGCAGCCAGGCGTCGGCCTCGCGGGAGCGCGCCACCGCCTCGCGCGGGTCGATCGACCGGCTCTTCAGCGCCACCACCACCGCGTCGACCGCCGGCAGGGCGAGGTCGTCGGCCGGCACGCCGATGGTCTGCACCGTGCGCAGGCCGGCCCTGGTCAGGGTGTTGGCGAGGTCCGAGGCGCCGGTATAGTCGTCGGCGACGCAGCCGAGCGCGAGCGGCAGGCTCATCGTGCATCCCCCCGCCGGCCTTCGCGATAGGGCGCGAACCAGCCGAGGCCCGCGACGGTGCCGGCGGCCGGATTGTATTCGCAGCCGACGAACCCGTCGTAGCCGAGCCGGTCGAGCTCCGCGAAGAGGATGGCGTCGTCGATCTCGCCGGTGCCGGGCTCGTGTCGCCCCGGCACCGAGGCGGTCTGCACGTGGCCGACGATCGGCATCAGCGCGCGCAGCCGCATCGTCACGTCGCCGTGCAGGATCTGGCAGTGGTAGAGGTCGAACTGCAGCTTCAGGTTCGGCCGCGCGAGGTCGCGGATCAGCGCCGCCGCCGCCCCGAAATCGTTCAGGAAGTAGCCCGGCATGTTGCGGCCGTTGATCGGCTCCAGCACGAGGTCGAGGCCCGCCGTGCCGAGAGCGTCGGCGGTCCAGGCGACGGCGCGGCGGTAGGCGTCGCGCGCGGCCGGATCGTTCGGGTCGGCCAGCCCCGCCATCAGGTGGAGGCGCCCGACGCCGGTGGCCTCGGCGTAGCGCAGAGCGGTCGCGACGCCCTGCTTCAGCTCGTCGAAGCGCTCGGGCAGGGCCGCGAGCCCGCGCTCGCCGGCCTCGAAGTCGCCCGGCGGCAGGTTGAACAGCGCCTGGGTCAGGCCGTGGCGCGCCAGGCGGTCGGCGATGGCGTCGGCCGGATGCGCGTAGGGGAACAGGAACTCGACGGCGCCGAAGCCCTGGTCCGCGGCTGCTGCGAAGCGGTCGAGGAAGGGGAGCTCGGTGAACATCAGGGTGAGGTTGGCGGCAAAGCGCGGCATGGATGGACTTCCTCAGCGCTTCGCGGCCGGCAGGGTCGCGCCCGAGACCTGGGCGTAGAGCCGCGCGACGGAGGCATCGTCGTCGCGGCCCATCCCCGAGCCCGACGCCATCAGGAACATCTGCAGGGCGGCGGCCGCCACCGGCACCGGGTACTTTTCGGCGCGCGCCATGTCCTGCACGATGCCGAGGTCCTTGACGAAGATGTCGACCGCGCTTCTGGGGCTGTAATCGCCGTCGAGGACGTGCGGCATCCGGTTCTCGAACATCCAGGAATTGCCGGCCGACTTCGTGATCACCTCGTAGACGCGGGCGAGGTCGAGGCCCTGCTTGGCGGCGAAGCTCATGGCTTCCGACGCGGCAGCGATGTGCACGCCCGCGAGCAGCTGGTTGATCATCTTGAAGGCCGCGCCCTGGCCGGCTTCGTCGCCGAGCTCGTAGAGCGTGCCGGCCATCGCACCGAGCGCCGGGCGCGCCGCGTCGAAGGCGGCGGCCGAGCCGGAGGCCAGGAAGGTCAGAGCCCCGTCGGCGGCGCGCGCCGCGCCCCCGCTCATCGGCGCGTCAAGGTAGTGCCGGCCGGTGGCCTCGAGCCGCGCCGCCAGCCGCCGGGCGACGGCCGGGTCCATGGTCGCCGAGGAGACGAACACCGCGCCCTCCGGCATCGCCGCCGCGGCGCCGGCCTCGCCGAACAGCACGGCCTCGGTCTGGGCGGCGTTGACGACGACGCAGATCACGACGCTCGCGCCCTCCGCCGCTTCGGCCGGGCTCGCCGTGCCGCGCCCGCTGGCCGCCGAGAAGCGGGCGACCGCCTCGGGGTTCACGTCGCAGGCCGCGACCGTGAAGCCGGCCCGCTGCAGCGAGGCCGCCATGCCGAAGCCCATCGAGCCGAGGCCGATCACCGCGGCGTGCCGGGCGGAGGAGGGTGCTGTCATCGGGGATGTCCGGTCGGGGGTCTGCGGAAGGTGCGCCGGTTCAGCGGTTCACGAGGCGCTTGGGCGTCACGAAGGTCGCGACCGAGCCGAGCACCAGCATGGCGGCGAGCGCGTACATGCCGGTGGCGGTGTTGCCGCTGTAGTCCTTCAGGGCGCCGATCACGTAGGGGCTGGCGAAGCCCGCGAGGTTGCCCACCGAGTTGATCAGCGCGATGCCGGCGGCGGCGCCCGCCCCCGACAGGAACGCGGTCGGCATCGACCAGAACAGCGGCGCGCAGGTGAGCACCCCGCCCGCGGCGATCGAGAGCGCCATGATCGCGATCACCGTGCTGCCGGCGGTGGCGGCGACGACGAAGCCGACCGCGCCGCAGAGCGCAGGCACGATCAGGTGCCAGCGGCGCTCGCGCATCCGGTCGGCGCTTCGCCCGAGCAGGATCATCACGAACACCGCGAACAGGAACGGGATCGCGCTGATCAGGCCGATGTTGAGGTTGCCCTGTACGCCGGTGGCTTTCACCAGCGTCGGCATCCAGAAGGTCAGGCCGTACTGGCCCGTGACGAAGCAGAAGTAGATGAAGCTCATGAACCAGACGCGGCCGTTGCGGAACACGGTCGCGATCGAGTGCGGGCTCGTCTCCTTGCCGACGTTGTCGGCGGCGATGTCGCGCTCGATCACCGCCTTCTCGGGGTCGGTCAGCCACTTGGCCTCCGAGGCCCGGTTGTCGAGGTAGAAGAACACCGCGATGCCGACCAGCACCGCCGGCACCGCCTCGATCACGAACATCCACTGCCAGCCGGCGAGCCCGTGGGCGCCGTTGAAGGCATCCATGATCCAGCCCGAGAGCGGGTTGCCGAAGATGCCCGAGACGGGGATCGCGGCCATGAACACGGCGATGACCTTGGCCCGGCGATGCGCCGGGAACCAGGCCGTCGTGTAGAGGATCACGCCCGGGTAGAAGCCCGCCTCGGCCAGCCCGAGCAGGAAGCGCATGACGTAGAAAGTCGTGGCGGAGTTCACGAACAGGAACGCACCCGAGATGATCCCCCAGGTCACCATGATCCGGGCGATCCAGATCCGCGCGCCGACCCGGTGGAGGATCACGTTCGAGGGCACCTCGAACAGGAAGTAGCCGACGAAGAACACGCCCGCGCCGAAGCCGTAGACCGTCTCGCTGAAGCCGAGGTCCTGGGACATCTGCAGCTTGGCGAAGCCGACGTTGACCCGGTCGAGGTAGGCGACGACGTAGCAGAGCATCAGGAACGGCACGAGGCGCCAGAACACCTTGGTATAGGTCTGCTCGACGAAGTCCTTCGATGGCACGGCGCTGCCCGGCAGCACGGCGGCTGGTGAACTCATGGCGTCCTCCGTCGCCGACGTCTTGGCGTGCCGGCGTTCTGCTTGGTTCCGCACCGTTTCCCGGCGCTTGAAACCTGCCTATCTCAGTTTGGCAGCGCTGCCAATCAGCTTGCGGGTGACAGCGATGCTCGATATGTCGCTGAGCGCATCGCCACGCGAAGGGCCTCCATGAACCTGCATCGGCGCCTCGTGACGCTGGCGGACGTCGCCCGGGAATCGGGTTTCGGCGAGAGCACGGTCTCGCGGGTGCTGCGCAACCAGGGCTCGTTCTCGAAGCGCACCGCAGACCGGGTGGCCGCGGCCGTGGTCGAGCTCGGCTACGTGCCGAACCGGCTGGCCGGGTCGCTCGCGGGCAACGCGACGTCGGCCGGCTCGCAGCTCGTCGGCATCGTGATCCCGTCGCTCGCCAACATCGTCTTCCCCGACCTGCTGCGCGGGCTGACGGGGGCGCTCGACCGCACCGGCTTCCAGAGCGTGATCGGCGTCTCCGACTACGATCCCGACCGCGAGGAGGCGCTGGTCGGCGCGCTGCTGTCGTGGCGCCCGGCCGGCCTCGTCGTCACCGGGGTGGAGCACAATCCCGGCACCGTCGCGCTCCTGCGCGCCGCCGGGATCCGCGTGGTCGAGATGATCGACACCGACGGGCCGGGCCTCGACCTCGTCGTCGGCTTCTCCAACCGGGCGGTCGGCGAGGCGAGCGCCGCGCACCTGCTCGGGCGGGGCTACCGCCGCATCGGCTATGTCGGCCACGACATTCTTCGCGACCTCCGGGCGGGGAAGCGGCTCGCGGGATTCGAGGCGGCCCTGCAAGGCGCGGGGCACGGGCTGATCGACCGTGAGGTGGTCGCAGAACCGTCCTCCGCCACGGCGGGGCGCGCGGCGCTCGACCGGCTGCTCGACCGCACGCCGGACCTCGACGCCGTGTACTTCTGCAACGACGACATGGCGCTCGGCGGCTACTTCTGCTGCCTGGCGCGCGGCTGGTCGATCCCGCACCGCCTCGCGCTGTTCGGCTACAACGGCCTCGACATCACCGCGGCGATGCCGCAGCCGCTCTCGACCATCCGCACGCCGCGACTGCGGATCGGCGCGGTCGCCGCCGAGCGCCTGGCGGCCGGCGGCCCGGCCGAGACGATCGACCTCGGCTTCGAGCTGGTGGCGGGCGCGACCGCATAGGAGATCGGGCTTGAGGAACCGAACATGAGCGAATCCACCCTGCGCGAAAGCATCTGCCGCTACGGGCGCTCGCTGTTCGAGCGCGGGCTGACGCCGGGCTCCTCGGGCAACATCTCCCTTCGGCTCGATGACGGCGGCTGGCTGGTGACCCCGACCAACGCCTCGCTCGGCTTCCTCGACCCGGCCCGGATCTCGCGTCTCGACGCGACGGGACGGGTGGTCTCCGGCGACACGCCGACGAAGGAGATCCCGCTCCACACCGCGCTCTACGAGAGCCGCGCCGAGGCGCGCGCCATCGTCCACCTGCACTCGACGCACGCGGTCGCGGTGTCGATGCTGCCGGAGATCGACCCGAAGGCGGTGCTGCCGCCGCTGACGCCGTACTACCTAATGCGCACCGGCGGCACGGCGCTGGTCCCGTACTACCGCCCCGGCGACCCAGGCGTCGCCGACGCGATCCGGGGCCTGGCGGGGAAGTACAGTTCGGTGCTGCTCGCCAACCACGGCCCGGTCGTCGCCGGCGCGAGCCTGGAGGCCGCGGTCTTCGCCACCGAGGAGCTCGAGGAGACGGCCAAGCTCTACCTGCTCCTGCGCAACCTCAACCCGCGCCTTCTCAGCCCCGCCCAGGTCGCCGACCTCGTCCAGCATTTCGGGCTGACGTTGCCGGAGCACGAGGGGGAGGGACACGGATGCTCCTGACGCGGCGCGGCGCCGGTCCTGACGCGACCATACCTTCAGGCGCTGCGAGCCCGATCGGGATGGGCCGTGACGAGGCGTCCGACCTCGTCGCGCTCGGCCAGCCACACGGTGCGGATCCAGGGTTCGCGTCCCGACGGCGTCGCGATCGGACCGATGCAGGCGATCACCCGCCGATCCGGCGATGTCGGCGTGACCATGCGAACGGATGCGCGCAGGGCCTGCAGAAACAGCGCATCCGCGAATTCGGTCGTCCGCTCGCGGTTGAGTCCGAAGCCGAGGAAGAAGCGTGCCTTCGATCCGCCTTGCGGATGATCGGGATTGAGAAGGTATCTGGCGATCTTGTCGCCCGGAATGGCAAGGTTCTGCGGGAGCGGCGATCCGCTCATCGCAGAGCGGTCGGCGTCGCATGCGTCAGGATCGTTGCCGGCACGGTGGCCAGCGCGCCGTCCGGCTCCGAGAACTCGACGATGCAATCCGGGCTGTCGGTCCAGACGCCGACGACGGTTCCTGCACGCCCCGCCGGGATCGTCTCGCCGTTATGCGAGCGGGCCGACTCGAGCAGCACCACGGTATCGAGGTCCCGGAAGCCGCGCTCGTCCTTGCGCAGCAGATAAACGACCTCGACGGACATGACGGAAGCATATGGTGGGGCGCACCGTTCGTCCACGCCCGACGGTGCTGCCCGCTGGCACGCGGGCGAAAACCTCAATCCTTCGCCAGCATCGACCGCCCGATCGAGAACACCCGGCCGTCGCCGAGGAGATGCGCCGTGAACCCCGCCGAGAACAGCGGCTCGAACGCCGCGTCGCGGACGTTGAGGCCGCCGGCATAGGCGCCGAAGGCCGGCATCACCAGGCGGGTGCCGTCGGTGACGAAGCAGCGGCGGCGCACCGCGCGTCCGCGCATCGCGACCTTGCCGCACGGGTGGAGGTGGCCGGCGATCTCGCCCGGCGCCGCGCCCGGGGTCGGCTCGTGGCGGAGGGTGAGGCCGCCGAGCGTCATCACCTCGGCGTAGCGACCGCCGACGCCCTCGCTCACGGCCGCGTCGTGGTTGCCGGCGATCCAGACCCAGTCGCGGCCCTGCTGCAGGGCGGCGACCATCGCCCGGTCGCCGGGCTCCATCCGCTCGGGGCCGCGGGAATCGTGGAAGCTGTCGCCGAGCGCCACGATGCAGGCCGGGTCGAAGCGCGCCACCGCCTCGTGCAGGCAGGCCAGCGTCTCGCGGGTGTCGTAGGGCGGCAGGAACTGGCCGGTGCGGGCGGCGTAGGCCGAGCCCTTCTCGAGGTGGAGGTCGGAGACGATCAGCGTGCGGTGATCGGCCAGCCACAGGCCGCCGCACCGGTCGAGGGTGAGGGTCTCGCCGGACAGCTGCAGGCCGGGGGATTTTTGAGTCTTCTCGAGTCTCAGGCCGAGCGCCAAGATGGTGTCCTCGTCGGTGGGGGAGGGCGGCGTCACCCCAGCGCCTCCTCGAGAAGCTGGGCCTCGGCCTCGGCCAGGATCTCGTCGGCGCCCTCGCCGTAGACCCGTTCGCGCCCGATCTCCAGCATCACGGAGACCGAGAGCGGCGAGACCCGGTCGAGGGCCTTGTGGGTGATTCGCCCCTGGATGCGCTCCAACATCATGCCGAGCCGCCTCACGTCGAGGAGTCCGGTTGCCGCATCCTGGCGCGCGGCGCGCATCAGCAGGTGGTCGGGCTGGTGCTTGCGCAGCACGTCGTAGATCAGGTCGGTGGAGATCGTGACCTGCCGGCCGGTCTTCTTCATCCCGGGATGGCGGCGCTCGATCAGCCCGGCGATGACCGCGCATTGGCGGAAGGTGCGCTTCATCATCGAGGATTCGTCGAGCCAGGCGTCGAGGTCGTCGCCGAGCATGTCCTGGGCGAACAGGTCTTCGAGGAAGGCGGGATCCCGGGCGATCCGCTCGGACAGGTCGCGGGTCATGAAGATCGCGATGCCGTAATCGTTGGCGGCGAAGCCCAGCGGGCGCAGGCCGGCGCGCTCCAGCCGCCGGGTCAGCAGCATGCCGAGCGTCTGGTGCGCGAGCCGGCCCTCGAACGGGAACGCCGTGAGGTAGTGGCGCCCGGCCCGCGGGAAGGTCTCGACCAGGAGGTCGCGCTCGCCCGGCAGCAGCGAGCGGCTGCGCTGGAGGAGCAGGTAGTCGGCGACCTGGCGCGGCAGCCGGTCCCACTCGAACGGGTCGGCGATGATCGCGCGGACGCGGGCGGCGAGGTAGGTCGAGAGCGGGAACTTCGAGCCGGCATAGGACGGGATCGCCGGGTCGGTCCCGGGCCCGGCGCGCGTGGCCATCGCCTCGTCCTCGGCCAGGCCCTCGAAGCGCAGCACCTCGCCGGCGAACAGGAAGGTGTCGCCCGGCGTCAGCGTGTCGGCGAAGTCCTCCTCGATCTCGCCGAGCACCCGGCCGGTCTTCGGTAGCACGGTGTTGGGCTTGCCCCGCATCGCGCGCGCGAGCCGGACCTTCACCTTCGCCGCCTCGACGATGGTGCCGATGTTCATCCGGTACTGCTGGGCGACGCGCGCGTCGCGCACCCGCCACAGCCCGTCCGGCCCGCGCAGGATCTTGGCGAAGCGCTCGTAGGCGCGCAGCGCGTAGCCGCCGGTGGCGACGTAGTCGACGACCGCCTCGAAATCCTCCCAGGACAGGGTGGCGTAGGGGGCGGCCGAGATCACCTCGTCGTAGAGCGCCACCGGGTCGAACGCGTCGGCGCAGGCCATGCCGAGCACGTGCTGGGCGAGCACGTCCGGCGCGCCGAGGCGGGCGTCGGGCGTGTCCTGCGCCGCCTCCTCGACCGCGTCGAGCGCCGCTTGGCATTCCAGGATCTCGAAGCGGTTGCCGGGGACGAGGTAGGCCTTCGACGGCTCGTCCATGCGGTGGTTGGCGCGCCCGATCCGCTGCATGATCCGGCTCGCCCCCTTCGGCGCGCCGACGTTGACCACGAGGTCGACGTCGCCCCAGTCGATGCCGAGGTCCAGCGTCGCGGTACAGACGATCGCCCGGAGCGAGCCCGCCGCCATCGCCGCCTCGACCCGGCGGCGCTGGGTGGCGTCGAGGGAGCCGTGATGGAGCGCGATCGGGAGCACGTCGTCGTTGAGCCGCCACAGCTCCTGGAAGGTGTACTCCGCCTGGAGCCGGGTGTTGACGAAGACCAGCACCGTGCGGTGCGCCCGGATCAGGTCGTAGATCGCCGGCATGGAATGCCACGCGGTGTGCCCGGCGAGCGGCAAGGTCTTGCCGGTGTCGAGCAGGTGCAGGTCGGGCGCCGCGCCGCCGGCGACGACGACGAGGTCGGCCATGCGTGGACCTTCCCCTCCCCCCCCTGCGGGGGAAGGTGGGCCTCGCGTGAGCGAGGGTCGGGAGAGGGGAGCGACATTTCCGGGAGCGGCGCTCTCCTCTCCCGACCCGCTTCGCGGGCCACCCTCCCCCGCAGGGGGGGGAGGGAAGGCGGCGTTCTGCGGCACGAGGTACTTCCGCAGCTCGTCCGGCTCGCGCACCGTCGCCGACAGCCCGATCGCGGTGAGGCCGGGGCTGAGGCGGTGCAGGCGGGCGAGCGCCAGGGACAGCAGGTCGCCGCGCTTCGAGGTGACGAGGGCGTGGAGCTCGTCGAGGACGACGCAGCGCAGCCCGGAGAAGAACTCGGTCGCCTCGCGGTGGGCGATGAGCAGGGCGAGCTGCTCGGGCGTGGTCAGCAGGATGTCCGGCGGCCGCTCGATCTGGCGGGTGCGCTTGTGCGACGGGGTATCGCCGGTGCGGGTCTCGATCCGCAGCGACAGGCCGATGCCCTCCACCGGCGCGTCGAGGTTGCGGGCGATGTCGACGGCGAGCGCCTTCAGCGGCGAGATGTAGAGCGTGTGGAGCCGGCGCTCGGAGGGTTTCGCCCGGCTCTGCGACAGCGCGACCATGCTCGGCAGGAAGCCGGCGAGCGTCTTGCCGGCGCCGGTCGGGGCGACGAGCAGCGCCGAGCGGCCGGCGCCCGCGATGCGCAGCAGGTCGAGCTGGTGCGGCCGCGGGGCCCAGCCGCGCGCGGCGAACCAGGCGGCGAAGGCCGGCGGCAGGGCGCTCGGGTCGGCCGCCGCGCGCCGGCTCAGGCGAGCGCCATCAGGAAGCGGTCGATCAGCTCCAGCGCCCGCTCCGTCATCGCGCCGGGATAGCGGATGAAGACGTGGCAGCCGCCGGGATAGACCGCCGTGTGGCCGCCGTTGCCCGCCGCCGCCCAGCGGGCGGACATGTAGAGCGTGTCGTCGAGCAGCGGGTCGCAGGTCCCGACGGTGAACAGGGCCGGCGGCAAGCCCTTGAGGTCGGCGTAGATCGGCGACACGTCCGGCCGGCGCCGGTCGATGCCGTTGCGGACGTAGCCGTCGGCGAAGGCGGTGAGGTCGGTGGTGTTGCACACGAGGCGCTCGTCGCCCCAGTTGCGCACCGACGGGGTCAGCCCGAGGTCGAAGAAGCCGGCGTTGAGGTTCGCGCCGCGGAAGGCGCGCGGAAGCCGGTGCTTGTCGCGCAGGCGCAGCAGCACCATCACCGCGAGGTGCGCCCCGACCGATTCGCCGCCGATGGTCAGCGCCGAAATGCCGAACTCGGCCTTGCCCGGGCCGGCGAGCCAGAGCGCCGCCGCCTCGCAATCGAGGAGCGCCGCCGGGTAGGGATGCTCGGGGGCGAGGCGGTACTCGACCGAGAGGCAGACGAAGCCGCAGGTGTCGGCGATCCGCTCGAGCCACGGGTCCTGCTCGTCGGCCGAGCCCCAGACCCAGCCGCCGCGGTGGATGTGCAGGTAGGCGCCGCGCAGCTTCACGCCGGCCCGGGGGCGGATCACCCGAAGGTTCAGCGGGCCGCCGGGGCCGTCGATCGTCATGGTCTCAGCGCGGGCGCTGCGCGGCATCGCGGGCGAGGCGGGCGTGCCGGCGCGGCGCCGCGCGCGCACCTCGGCGATGGGCAGCGACCACGGGTCGGCCTGCGCCGCGTGCGCCGCGACGATCTCGGCGTTGAGGCGCTTGGTGTCCGGATCGATCGTCGCCGGGTCGAACAGGGCGTGGTCGATCATGGGGCGTTTCGTCTCGTCTTTTGGGGCTGCGCGGGGCGAGGCGTCACGGCATCCGCGAATTCCGAACCCATCTTGGCGCGCGAGCGCTGCATTGCCATCTCGGTTCGGCCGGCGAAACCGCCTAACGCCCGAACCACGATCCGGTTTCGCGCCCGGTGTGGTGCATCCGTCACGGTTCCGCCGGCTTCGGACGGTTGGAAGACCTTCATCCCGCAAAGGAATGTCGATGATCGTCGAGCACGACCCGCGCCGCCCAGGCCAGAACTATTCGGGAGACCCCTACCAGGGACCGCCGCCGGGCTATCGCGCTTCGGCCCTGCGCCGCTTCCTCGGCGGCTCGCCGGCCGGCGTGTTCCTGCGGCTGCTGTTCCTCTCGGTCCTGGTCGGCGCCTTCATGGCGATGCTCGGGCTGACCCCGGCGCGGCTGTTCTGGCAGATCTACGACGCGGCCCGCGCGCTGATCGATCTCGGCCTCGCCACCTTCCACGATTTCGGCGGCTGGATCCTGGCCGGCGCGGTGGTGGTGGTGCCGCTGTGGCTCATCTCGCGGCTGTTCGCGGTCTCGCGGTAGGCTAGTCTCCACCGCGACCCGGAGGCCGCGTGATCCCAATCGAGCCCATCACCGGCCGGCGCGTGCTCGCGCTCGCCCTGCCGATGACGATCGCCAACGTCACCACGCCGATGCTCGGCTTCGTCGGCGCCACGGTGATCGGGCGGCTCGGCGACGCCGCGCTGCTCGGGGCGATCGCCCTCGGCGCCGTGATCTTCGACGCGCTGTTCTGGTCGTTCGGCGCGCTGCGCATGGCGACCGCCGGCCTCACCGCGCAGGCGGTCGGCGCCCGAGACGGCGCCGAGGTCGACCGGACCTTGGCGCGCGCCCTCGCGGCGGCCCTCGTCGCCGGCCTCGCCCTGGTCGTCCTGCAAGGACCGATCGCGGCCGCCGCCTTCCGGATCACCGGCGCGAGCCCCGCGGTGATCGCGGGCCTCGCGACCTACATCCACATCCGCATCCTCTCGGCGCCGTTCGCGCTGGCGAACTACGCCGTGCTCGGCTCGGTGCTCGGGCGCGGCCGCACCGATCTCGGCCTGCTGCTGCAGGTGGCGATCAATCTGGTGAACATCGGCCTGACGCTCGCGCTGGTCCTCGGCCTCGACCTCGGCCTGTCCGGCGCCGCCCTCGCCACCGTGATCGCGGAGGCGGCCGGCCTCGCCCTCGGCCTCGCGATCCTGGTGCGCCTCGGCTCGAAGCCCTGGCGGGTGCCGTGGTCCGAGGTCCGCGATCCCGTCGCGCTGCGGCGCACGCTCGCGGTCAACGGCGACGTGATCGTGCGGACGCTGGCGCTCGTGTCGGGCATCGTCCTGTTCTCCGCGCTCGGCGCACGCCAGGGCGACGCGGTGCTGGCGGCCAACGCGGTGCTGTGGAATCTGTTTCTGATCGGCGGGTTCTTCCTCGACGGCTTCGCCACCGCCGCCGAGGCCCTGTGCGGGCAGGCGGTCGGCGGGCGCGACGCCGGCGGGTTCCGCAAGGCGTCGGCGCTGTCGCTCGGCTGGTGCCTCGGCTTCGGCCTCGGCGTCAGCCTGCTGGCGCTCGTCGGCGGCCACGCCTTCATCGACTTCGTCACCACGAGCGAGCCGGTGCGCGCGGTCGCGCGGCGCTACCTGCCGCTGGCGGCCGCCGCTCCCTTCGTCGCGGCGCTGCCCTTCGCCTACGACGGCATCTACATCGGCGCGACCTGGACGCGGGCGATGCGCAACCTGATGCTGGCCGCGCTCGGCGCCTATTGCGCCGCCCTCGTGCTCGTGCAGGGCCTGAATCTCGGCAATGCCGGCCTGTGGCTGGCCTTCCTCGCCTTCCTCGGGGCGCGCGGCATCGGGCAGGCGCTGGCCTATCCGGGGCTCGCCCGGCGGACGTTCCTCCCGGGCCGCGCCTGAGCGGCCCGCCTCAGCGCGGGTCCTTCCAGGTGGTCGGCGCGGACCCGGCCGGCGGCACCGCCTCGACCCGGCGCTGCACGCTGCGCCGGGCCGGCGCCTCCGCGCGCCGCTGCCGGACGAGGCGGGCGCGCCGCATCCGCGGGCGCCGGGCCCGCTCGCTCGAGGAGCCGACGACGCCCCCGATCACCGCCCCCGCCACCGCCCCGATCGGGCCGGCGACGAGCGCGCCGGCGACCGCGCCGGAACCGACGCCGACCACCGTGTTGCTGGCGGCCGAGGCCGGCCCCGGCAGGGCGAGGCCCGCCGTCAGCATCAGCCCGAAAAGTGCGTGTCGCAGCATGGTCTTGCCCTTCGATCGGTGGCGTTTCCCCAGCCCTTGGCCGCGGAACGTGACCAAAGCGGGGCCCGGCCGTTGCACGAACGACACGGCGTCGGCGGTTTCGATTGCGCCGGAATCTCCGGGTTTCGGCGCCGCGGCCCCTGGTCAGGCGAGTGCGTTGCGGTAGGGTCGCGCGATTTTATCCGGGGTCCCAGCCGAATGTCCGATCTCCGCCTCCGCCGCAGCGTCCTCTACATGCCGGGCTCGAACCAGCGTGCGCTCGACAAGGCGAAGACCCTGCCGGCCGACTGCCTGATCCTCGACCTCGAGGACGCGGTCTCGATGGAGGAGAAGGATCTCGCCCGCGATCAGGTCTGCGCCGCGGTCAAGAGCCGTGCGTACGGCGACCGCGAGCTGATCATCCGCGTCAACGCCCCCCAGACGCCGTGGGGCGAGAAGGACCTGCGCGCGGCGATCGAGGCGCGGCCGGACGCGATCCTGATGCCGAAGGTGTCCTCGCCGGCCGTGCTCGAGAGCATCGCCGACCACCTCGAGGCCCTCGACGCGCCGGACGACATCGCGGTCTGGGCGATGATCGAGACGCCGGCCGCGATCCTGAACATCCAGGACATCGCCCGCGCCAGCCGCGACCGGCGCACCCGGCTCACCTGCTTCGTGCTCGGCACCAACGACCTGGCCAAGGACACCTGGGCCCAGCTCGTGCCCGGCCGCGTGCCGATGCTGCCGTGGATGATGTTCACCCTCGCCGCGGCCCGCGCGTCCGGGCTGACGATCCTCGACGGCGTGTGGAACGACATCGGCGACGTCGAGGGCTGCCGCGCCGAGTGTCGCCAGGCGCGCGACCTCGGCTTCGACGGCAAGACGCTGATCCACCCCAACCAGCTGGAGCCCGCCAACACCTCCTTCGCCCCGACCGAGGAGGAGGTCCGCCGCGCCCGCCTCGTGCTCGAAGCCTTCGACCGGCCCGAGAACGCCAAGCGCGCGGCGATCAAGGTCGAGAACCGCATGTACGAGCGCCAGCACGTCGGCATGGCCAAGCGCGCGGTGACGTGGTCGGAGGCGATCAAGGCCAAGGGGCAGTGAGGGGACGGGCGGCCGACGAATGGCCGCTTTCGGGAAGCGCCGATCCGCGTGAAACGCGCAACGCGCACCACACGCCGTAGCCATCTCCGACGCTGCGGCAACGCGAAGGGTCAAGCTCATGCTGAGCGCGATCTCTCGACCACTGGCGGCCGCTCTCGCGGGAAGCGCCCTGCATGGAACCGTAGCGCTCGCGCAGCCAGCCGAGTGCGGCAAACTTCAAGAGATGCTCGAGGAACGCAGGGCGTTCGTGGCGGCGGTGAATGCCGGTTCGAAGTCGGCGATCACGAAGACGCCTGAGGCGACCTGCGCACTGTTCGGTGATCTGCAGCGGAATGGCACCATTGCGATCGCCTGGATCGAAACGCATCGGGCGTGGTGCGCGATTCCCGACGCGTTCGCCGAACGCTTCAAGGCCGATCAGATGAAGACCCTCGCGATCGGCGATCGGGCGTGCGGCCTCGTTCGCCCCGCGCCTCTGCAGATCGATCCGCTGCCGGCTCATCCGAGAGGATGACGGTGCCGATCGTGGCAATCGTCGTGTTCGCTTCGGGGAAAGAGCTGGAGCATTCCAGGGCGAGGTTGCTTCCGGTTCGCGTGCAGAAAACGCGATCTCTCAAATGGAGCCATTCCCGTGATCCAGGGATCACGGACATCGCTCGGGAGTTCGATATTCCTCCCGCGATGAGGTCTCCCCTTCCTGGCTCGTGACAACGTCCTGGGCTGTTCCGGCATCAAATCGCGACCGGTCAGCCCGATGCCGTGCAGTGGAACGCCACCGTCTCGTAGGGGTAGGCCACGCTGTCGTGCCCGGCGAGGTCCGGCGTGGCGGCGATCAGCCCCCGTATCTCGGCGGCGACGGCCGCCTGCTCGCCCGGGGGCAGGGCGGCGATGAAGCTGACCGAGAGCGCACGGCCGACGATCACGTCCTCCGGCGGTCCGACGTGCCGGTGCGGCAGGCGCCGCTCGTGCAGGGGGCCGAAGCCTGGGCCGGGGACCACCGCGCGCCAGTTTTGCGTGCGGTAGCGCGGGGTGTCGTCCTCGTAGGCGTCGACGATCCGCGTCAGCGCCGCGACCCAGGGCACGGATTCGTCGCGCACGTTCCAGACCAGCCCGAGCGTGCCGCCGGGGCGGAGCACGCGGCGGATCTCGGCGAGCGCCGCCGGGGTGGAAAACCAGTGGAAGGACTGCGCGCAGACGACCGCGTCGACCGAACCGTCCGCGAGGGGGATGGCCTCCGCATGCCCCGGATGCGCCGCGACATCGGGATTTCGCGCAACGAGCCGTGCCAGCATCGCCGGCACCGGCTCGACGGCGACGACGCGCGCCCCGGTGGCGGAGAGGCGCGGGGTGAACTTTCCGGTGCCCGCGCCGAGGTCGAGCACGGTGCGGCCGGGGCCGAGCCGCAGGTCGTCGCGCAGCCAGCCGTCGAGAGCGGGCGGATAGTCCGGGCGGCCGCTGACGTAGGTGTCGGCCTGGGCGGCATAGCCGGCCGCGGCCGACCGGTGGATCGTGTCCATCCCGAGCCCTCGCTTCCCTCGAACGCTACCCCACGGGTTCGCCGCCCCGCAGGCATGCGTCAAGCCGGGTCGGCCGCCGCGGCGGCGACCAGGGCCGTGCCGTCCCCGGTCAGCGCGTAGTGCGCCCGGCCCGACCGGGCGTCGCGCCGGCCCACCGCGAGGAGCCCGGCTTCCTCCAGGGCGGTGACGGCGCGCAGCGCGTGGGCGTGGGCGACGTCGAGGGCCTTGGCGAGGCCGCGGCTGTCGGCGGCCAGGCCGCCCTGCGCCGCCGCCAGCAGCACGGCCTCGATCGATCCGAGATCCGGCCGCCGGCGGGCGATCGCGTCGACCAGCGCCAGGAACGCGGCGTCGTCGGCCTCGCTCAAGCCGCCGCGGCCGCTTCCGCGCGACCGCGCACCGTGACCAGCACCGACTTCGAGGTCGGCGTGTCGCTCTCGGCGCCGAAGGTCGAGAGCGGCACCAGCACGTTGAGCTCGGGATAATAGCCGGCCAGGCTCCCGCGCGGCATGTCGAACGGCACCAGCCGGAAATCCTCGGCGATGCGCGACGTGCCGTCCGCATGCAGTCCGATCACGTCGACCCGCTCGCCGAAGCTTTCACGCAGGGTCGCGAGGTCGTCCGGGTGGCAGAAGATCACCCGGCGCTCGCCGTAGACGCCGCGGTAGCGGTCGTCGAGGCCGTAGATCGTGGTGTTGTATTGGTCGTGGCTGCGGAAGGTCTGCAGCACGAAGGTGTTCTCGGCCGCCGAGGCCACCTGATGCTCGGTCGCCTCGGGGAGCGCGTCGGCGGAGAAGTTGGCGTGGCCGGTGGCGGTCTCGAACACCCGCTCGGCGGCGAGATTGCGCAGCATGAAGCCGCGCGGGCGCCGCACCCGGACATTGTAGCCGGTAAATCCCGGGATCGTGCGCTCGATCCGGTCGCGGATGCGGTCGTAATCCTCGGCCATTTCCGCCCAGTCGATCCGGCCCGAGCCGACGGTGGCCGCGGCCATGCCGGCGATGATCGCGATCTCCGAGCGCAGCTCCTTCGAGGCCGGCTTGTTGATGCCGCCCGAGCCGTGGACCATGCTCATCGAATCCTCGACGGTCACGATCTGAGTCTTGCCGGCGGCGTTCCGGTCGATCTCGGTGCGCCCGAGGCAGGGCAGCACGTAGGCGACCCGGCCCGGCACCAGGTGCGAGTGGTTCAGCTTCGTCGCGATGTGGACGGTCAGCTCGCACGAGGCCAGCGCCTTGGCCACTAGGGCCGTGTCCGGCGTGGCGCGGGCGAAGTTGCCGCCGAGGCCGATGAAGGCCTTGGCGCTGCCGTCGAGCATCGCGCCGATGGCGGCCAGCACGTTGTGGCCGTGCCGGCGCGGCGCTGCGAAGCCGAACTCGCGCTCGAGCGCGTCGAGCAGGGCGGCCGGGGGCTTCTCGTTGATGCCGACCGTGCGGTCGCCCTGCACGTTCGAGTGGCCGCGCACCGGGCACAGGCCCGCGCCGGGCCGCCCGATGTTGCCGCGCAGGAACATCAGGTTGGCGATCTCGCGCACCGTCGCCACCGAGTGGCGATGCTGGGTCACGCCCATCGCCCAGGTGGCGATCGACTTCGACGAGGCGACGTAGATCGCCGCCACCTCCTCGAGCACGGCGCGGGCGAGGCCCGACTGGTCCTCGATCGCATCCCAAGTGGTCGCGTCGACCGCGGCGCGGTAGGCGGCGAGGCCTTCGGTGTGGCTGTTGAGGAAGGCGCGGTCGAGCACCGAGGGGCGGCCGGCGGCGAGCGCCGCGTCGTCGGCGGAAAACACCGCCTTGGCGATGCCGCGGAAGGCGGCCATGTCGCCGCCGAGCCGCGGCTGCAGGTAGTGGCTGGCGATCGGCCGGCTCGCGCCGCGCAGCATCTCGACGGTGTTCTGCGGGTCGGCGAAGCGCTCCAGGCCGCGCTCGCGCACGGGGTTGAACACGACGACCTTGGCGCCGCGCTCGGCGGCCTTGCGCAGGTCGGCCAGCATGCGCGGGTGGTTGGTGCCGGGGTTCTGCCCGACGACGAAGATCGCGTCGGCCTTCTCGAAATCCTCCAGGAGCACCGTGCCCTTGCCGATGCCGATGGCCTGGCCGAGCCCGATGCCGCTGGCCTCGTGGCACATGTTCGAGCAGTCGGGGAAGTTGTTGGTGCCGTAGGCGCGGGCGAACAGCTGGTACAGGTAGGCGGCCTCGTTCGAGGCGCGGCCGGAGGTGTAGAACTCGGCCTGGTCCGGGTGGTCGAGGCCGCGCAGCGTCGCGCCGATCTCGGCGAAGGCCGCGTCCCACGTCACCGCGACGTAGCGGTCGCTCACGGAATCGTAGCGCATCGGATGGGTGAGGCGGCCCTCGCCTTCGAGGGCGTAGTCGCTCCAGCCGCGCAGCTCGGTCACGGTGTGGCGCGCGAAGAACTTCGGCGGCGTGCGCTTGTCGGTGGCCTCCCACGACACCGCCTTCACGCCGTTCTCGCAGAACTCGAACGACGAGCCGTGCTCCGGGTCGCCCCAGGCGCAGCCGGGGCAGTCGAACCCGTCGGGCTGGTTCGCCTTGAGCAGGGCGCGGGCACCCGAGAGCGGGGAGCGGCTGCCGAGGAGATGCTTGCCGCAGCTCTTCAGCGCGCCCCAGCCGCCGGCGGCCGAGGAGCGCTTGGGCGTGGCGACGGGGTCGGTCATGACGGGGCCTGAATCGGGTTTCGCGCGTGGCGATCACGCACTTGCGAGATAAGAGACCGCGTGGGTGCTTCTCAATCGTGCCCCGGCGCACCCCCCTCATGCGTCCGGCACGCGCGCATTTTTAACGGTTCTCGTTTCCGGACACGGCGAAGGGTCGGTCGATGCAGGCACGGGTTCGGATCGTCGCGGCGCTGGCGGCCGGTTGCGCGGTCGCGATCGCGATGATGGCGCACGACCGGGCCCGGGATGCCGCCTGGGCCGTCACGGCGAGCCAGATCGCCGACGCGCGGGCGCACGGCAAGCCGGGGGTGGAGATCGCACCCGGCCGCTTCGTCGCGGAGCCGCTCCCGAGCGAGGGGGCCGCGCTGCTGCCGGTGAAGTGGGGTCTGATCGGCGCCGTCGTCGCCGGCGCGGTGCTGGTCGGGACCCGGCGGCGTGCATGAGCGGGCGGCAAGCGCTCCCGTGACTGCAAACGAAGCCGCGCCTTCCCTCCCCCCTCTGCGGGGGAGGGAAGGCGCCGGTCTAAGCCGCCTTGGACAACGCCGTCGCGTCGCGCCCGACGATGTCGGCCAGGCTCGCCAGCCCCTCCGCCCGCATCCGCTCAAGCAGGCCGCGCTTGATCGTGGAGACGAGGCCGGGGCCTTCGTAGACCAGCGCCGAGTAGAGCTGCAGCAGGCTCGCGCCGGCGCGGATCTTGGTCCAGGCGGCCTCGGCCGAGTCGATGCCGCCGACGCCGACCAGGGGCAGCCTGTCGCCGACGCGCCGGTAGGTCTCGGCCAGCATCCGCGTCGAGGGCGCGAAGAGCGGGCGGCCGGACAGGCCGCCGGCCTCCCCCGAGAGCTTCGTCTCGGTGAGCGAGGCCGGCCGCGCGATCGTGGTGTTCGAGACCACGAGCGCCTGAACCCCGCGGCGGATCGCGGTCGCGCAGATCGCATCGAGCGCGTCCAGCGTGATGTCGGGGGCGATCTTCAGGAGGATCGCGGCCTTCGTGGCGTTCCGGGCCGCGGCCGCGTCGCGGGTCGCGACCACGCGGGCGAGCAGGTCGTCGAGGAAGGCCTCGCCCTGGAGGTCGCGCAGCCCCGGGGTGTTGGGCGACGACACGTTGACGGTGACGAAGTCGACCAGCGGCGCCAGCCGCCCGGTGCAGGCGACGTAGTCGGCGAGCCGGTCGGTCGCGTCCTTGTTGGCGCCGATGTTGACGCCGACGATCCCCGGCCGCCCGGCCCGCGCCCGCAGGCGCTCGGCGACGACGTCGAGGCCGGCGCTGTTGAGCCCGAAACGGTTGATCACCGCCCGGTCGCCGGGAAGCCGGAACACCCGCGGGCGCGGGTTGCCGGGCTGGGGCTTCGGCACCACGCCGCCGACCTCGACGAAGCCGAAACCCAGGCCGAGCAGGGCGTTGGCCGCCTGCGCGCCCTTGTCGAAGCCCGCCGCGAGCCCGACCGGATTTGGAAACCTCCGGCCGAACACCTCGACCGCGAGCCGAGCATCGTCGGCCGGCGGCGTGCGCGCCGGCAGCAGGGTCAGCGCGCGAACGGTGAGGTTGTGTGCGTGCTCCGCGTCGAGACCGTGGAGGGCCGGGCGCAGCAGCGGGAACAGGGCGCCGATCATGCCGGAATCTCCGCGGGCAGCGCGGGCACGCCGTCGGGGCCGAGCGGCAGCGCGCTCACGCTGCGTACCGCGTCGAGGGGCAGGTCGCCGTAGAGGTGCGGGAACAGATCGCCGCCGCGGGAGGGCTCGAACCGCAGTGCGGGGCCGAGCGCCTCCGCCTCGACGGCGACGAGCACGAGGTCGTTCTGACCGGAAAAGTGCCGCCGCGCGGTCTCTGCGAGCTGCGCGGCTGTGGAAAAGTGGATGAAACCGTCGGCCCGGTCGATCCCGGCGCCGGTGAACCGGCCGAGGCCCTCCGCGTCCCGCCAAAGCGTCTCGGGACAGATCTTGTAGATCAGCGTCATCGCGGCACCCGGTCTCCGATGCGCCGTCGATAGGGTGCCGGGCAGCCTCCTGGCAACCGTTTCGGGGGGCGATCGGGCCTGCGGAACGGCGTGGATCACCCATTCGGCCGATTGCCTTTTTCAATCCGTAGTTCTACTTTCCTACAACTAGGCCGTGCGTCTCAGCGGTCGTTTTCGCCTTGGTCACGCATGCTGTCCCACGAGCAGATTTGGAATGCCATCGACCGTCTGGCCGAGCGCCACGGCTTTTCGCCATCCGGCCTCGCCCGACGTTCCGGCCTCGACGCCACCAGTTTCAACCGATCCAAGCGCGTCGGCGTCGACGGCCGCAAGCGCTGGCCCTCCACCGAGTCGGTGTCGAAGGTGCTGGCCGCGACCGGCGCCAGCCTCGACGACTTCCTGCGGCTGATCGAGGCGCGCGAAGGGCCGCCGCGCGCGACCGTTCCGCTGATCGGCCTGACTCAGGCCGGCGCCGGCCGCCAGTTCACCGACGAGGGCATGCCGACCGGCGGCCCCGGCTGGGAGGAGATCGAGTTTCCCGATCTCGGCGAGGAGCGCGCCTTCGCCCTGGAGGTTCAAGGCGATTCGATGCTGCCGCTGTTCCGCGACGGCGACGTGTTGATCGTCTCGCCGTCGGCCGGCGTGCGCAAGGGCGACCGCGTGGTGGTGCGGCTGCATTCCGGCGAGGTGCTGGCCAAGGAACTCCGCCGGCGCACCGCGCGCACGGTCGAGCTCGCCTCGCTCAACCCCGAGCACGAAGACCGCAACCTCAACGTCGGCGAGATCGCCTGGATCGCCCGGGTGATGTGGATCCGGCAGTAGAGGCTGTCGGGGGGCGGTCGGTCCTCCGCTCCGTCGTCCCGGGGCCGCGCAGCGGAGCCGGGGATCCAGACCCGTCGGCGGCGCTTTCCCGAGCACGGCCTGTGGTTCTGGATACCGCGTTCGCCTTCGGCGCCGCGGAATGACGCGATTGTGTTGAAGGGCCTGAGGCCCGACGCAGCCCCGGATGGGGCCTGCGAGAGACGGTGGACCCGCTTCGGCAGTTGGGCGCCCGACCGCCGCCGCGTCCCGCGGCCGCGCTTCAGGCTTGGCCGTCCGGCGCGATGCGGCTATCGCTGAGCGCGTCGGGGCCGTCGCTCCGCGAGGCCGGACGAGAGCATGGCAGAGCCCGACGCGGACGCCTTCGACGAACCGGCGCTCGAGGCCGGCTGGACCGCGCTGCTCGATGCCGCGGCGCCCGCCTTCCTGTTCGACCCGCGCCGGCCCGACGCGCCGATCGTGCACGCCAACCCGGCCCTGCTGCACCTCGCCGGGCTGGAAGCCGCGGCCCTGGTCGGGCGGAACGTCCGGCTTCTGGCGGCCGACCGCCGCACCCTCGACGACGGCGCCGAGTTCCTGGCGGCGCGCGGCGACGGCTCCACCTTCTGGGCGCGCCTGACCCTCGGTCCCATCGCCGGGAGCCCGTACCGCCTCGGGCAGGTCTTCGACGTGACGCGCCGGCGCGACGCCGAGAGCGCCCTGGTGCTGTCGCGACAGCGCGAGGCGCTGGGGCTGCTCACCAACAGCGTCGCGCACGAGTTCAACAACTTCCTCCAGATCCTGATCGGCTACATCGACGGGCTGAAGCGCCGGCTCGGCGACAGCCAGGAGCCGTTCATCCAGCGGGCGATGAGCCGCTCGACCGACGCCACCGAGCGTGCCGCGATCCTCACGCGCCAGCTGCTGGCCTACTCGCGCAAGATCGCCCCCGACGTGCGCCCGATCGACCTCGACGCGCTCGTCGCCGCGACCGCGGAGCGCCTGCGCCCCGGCCTGCCCGCCGGCGTGCGCCTGGAGGTCGCCGGCACGCCCGGCCTGCCGCGGGCGATCAGCAACCCGCTCCAGGTCGAGCTGGCGCTCGGCCACGTCGTCACCAACGCCTGCGAGGCGATGCCGGACGGCGGCACGATCCGGATCGAGAGCTTCCACATCGCACCCGGCGACCGGTCGGTCCAGCGTCCGGAGGACGGCGCGGTCGGCATCCGCATCGCCGACACCGGCGCCGGCATGTCGCCGGAGATGCTGGCCCGGGCGCTCGCGCCCTTCGCCACCAGCCGCGAGGCCGGGCGCGGGGCGGGGCTCGCCATCGTCCACGGGCTGATGAAGCGGCAGAACGGCACCATCGCCCTGGACAGCCGGGCGGGGGAGGGCACGCAGGTGCGGCTGGTGTTTCCGGCCGCGCCCGAGCGGGCCGCATCCGGCCCGCACTGACGATTCGTTCGCGATGCTGCGGAAAACATCGCGGACCGACGGACTAAAACCCCGCGCCCCGCGTCACCATCTTAATCGTCGGCGCTCGCGCCAGGACGTTTGACGACGTCCACGACGTTTCGAGATGATTAGAGGCGTATCGATGCTCACCTCCACCACGCGCCGCAAGCGTGCGGCGACCATCCTGGCGCTGGCGGCCGCGCTGACGGTCGCGGCGCCCGCCGTCGAGGCCCGGCCGGGCGGCGGCGCCAGCATGGGCTCGCGCGGCTCGCGCACGTTCAACGCGCCGTCGGCCACCACGACCGCCCCGAGCGCGGCGCCGATGCAGCGCACCCAGACGCAGCCGTCGCCGGGCATGACCAACCCCGGCATGCAGGCCCCTGCCGCGCGCCCCCGCTTCGGCGGCGGCTTCATGGCCGGCCTGCTCGGCGCCGGCCTCCTCGGCGCGCTGCTCGGCGGCGGCTTCTTCGGCGGGCTCGGCGGCATCGCCTCCATGCTCGGCCTGCTGCTGCAGGTCGGCCTGGTCGTGCTGCTCGTCTCCTTCGCGGTGCGCTGGTTCCGCCGCCGCAACGGAGAGCCGGCCGCCGCGGGCGCGCCCTACGCCCGTTCGGGCATGGATCCGAACGCGGCCGGGGGCGGCAATCCCGGCCTCGGCGGTTCGGCCGGCACCGGCGGCATGATGGGCGGCGCCCAGCGTCCGCCGCAGCAGCGCCCGGTGCAGATCGGCCCGAACGACTTCCAGTCGTTCGAGCGCCTGCTCAACGAGGTCCAGGATGCCTATTCGCACGAGGACATGGTCGGCCTGCGCAACCTCGCGACGCCGGAGATGGCCGGCTACTTCGAGGAGGAGCTGCGCGGCAATGCCGCCCGCGGCGTCGTCAACCGTATCTCGGACGTGAAGCTGCAGCAGGGCGACCTGTCGGAATCGTGGGGCGAGGGCGCGCAGGACTTCGCAACGGTGGCGATGCGCTACACCCTGAAGGACGTGACGATCGACCGGAACAGCAACCGCGTCGTCTCCACCGAGCCGGGCGAGGCGACCGAGTTCTGGACCTTCGTGCGCACGCCCGGGCGCCCGTGGATCCTCTCGGCGATCCAGCAGACCCGCTAAGACGCCACGCTTCGACGAAACCGGCCGGCGTCCCTCACGGGGCGCCGGCCTTTCTATGCGCGTCCCACAGGTTGGCGAGCCGGACGAAGCCGGCCACCGGCACCTCCTCGGCCCGCGCGGTCTCGGCGATGCCGGCCTCCGCGAGCAGGGCGATGGGCTCCGGCGTCAGCCCCTTCAGGCTCTGGCGCAGCATCTTGCGGCGCTGCCCGAAGGCGGCGCGCGTCACCGCCTCGAGCGCGCCCGCCCGGCAGGGCAGGGGGGCGGCGCGCGGGACGATGCGCACGACGCTCGACGTCACCTTCGGCGGCGGCACGAAGGCGGAGGGCGCCACGTCGAACAGGATGTCGCTCTGCGTGCGCCAGCCGCACAGCACGCCGAGGCGGCCGTAATCGGCCCGCTCCGACTCGTTGGCGACGATGCGCTCGGCGACTTCGCGCTGGAACATCAGCGTGGCGGAATCCCACCACGGCGGCCAGGCCTCGCCGTCGAGCCAGCCGGTGAGCAGGGCGGTGCCGACGTTGTAGGGCAGGTTCGCCACGATCCGCGCCGGCCCGTCGCCGATCAGCGGCCGCGGGTCGAAGGCCAGGGCGTCGGCGTCGACGACCGTCAGCCGCCCGGGATGGTGCGCCGCGATCTCGGCCAGGGCCGGCAGGGCGCGGGGATCGCGCTCGACCGCGATCACCCGCGCGGCGCCCTCGGCGAGCAGCGCCCGCGTCAGCCCGCCGGGCCCCGGCCCGACCTCCAGCACGGTCACGCCCGCGAGCGGGCCGGCCGCGCGGGCGATCCGCCCGGTGAGGTTGAGGTCGTACAGGAAGTTCTGGCCGAGCGCCTTCTTCGGCTCCAGCCCATGCCGCGCCACCACCTCGCGCAAGGGGGGCAGGCCGTCGGGGGCGGTCATGAGGAGCGTGAGTCCAGGTGTGCGCCGACACGGCTCAGGTGCCCGCGTCTCCCTCCCCCCTCTGCGGGGGAGGGTGGGCCTCGCGTTAGCGAGGGTCGGGAGAGGGGAGCGCGTTGTCCGGATACGGCGCTCCCCTCTCCCGACCCGCTTCGCGGGCCACCCTCCCCCGCAGAGGGGGGAGGGAAGGGGCGTTCGGCGTTTCGAAAAACGATGCTCACAGCTCGTCCTCCGCATCGAAATGCGCGGCCGGGGCGGAGCGGGGGCGGCCGGCATAGGCGTTGAGCGGGATCACGTCGGCGGTGCGGCCCGCGCCGCCGGCCCGCGCCGCGGCGGTGCGGGCGAGGCGGTCGGCCAGACGGATCGCGGCGATCAGGCTGTCGGGGCGGGCGAGGCCCTTGCCGGCGATGTCGAAGGCGGTGCCGTGGTCCGGCGAGGTGCGCACGAAGGGCAGCCCGAGGGTGACGTTGACGCCGTCGTCGAAGGCGATGGTCTTCACCGGGATCAGCGCCTGGTCGTGGGTCGGGCAGAGCGCCACGTCGTAGGTCTCCCGCGCCCGCGCGTGGAACAGGGTGTCGGCCGGCAGCGGCCCGCGGATGTCGATGCCCTCGGCACGCAACCGCGCCACCGCCGGTGCCAGTACGTCCCGGTCCTCGTGGCCGATCGTGCCGGATTCGCCCGCATGCGGGTTGAGGCCGGCCAGCACCAGACGCGGCGCTTCGAGCCCGAAGCGCTCGGCGAGATCCCGGGCGACGATGCGGGCGGTCTCGACCACGAGATCCTGCGTCAGCAGCCTCGGCACGTCGCGCAACGGCACGTGGATCGTCACCGGCACGACCGCCAGCGTCTCGCTCCAGATCATCATCACCGGGCGCGGCGGGGTGCGGCCGGGCGCGACCGCGAGCGCCGCCAGGAACTCGGTGTGGCCGGGATGGGCGAAGCCCGCCCGCGTCAGCACGAACTTGGCGATCGGGTTGGTCACCACCGCGCTGGCCCGGCCCGCGCGGACGAATCCGACGGCGGCGGTGATCGACTCGATCGTCGCCCCGGCCGTGACCGAATCTGGGACACCCGGCTCGGCTTCGGTCTCGCTGCCGCTCGGCAGCGCCACCACGGGGAGCGCGCGGGGAAACACCTCGGCCGCCGTCTCGGGGTCGATCTCGGCAACCGGCACGGGCAGGCCGAGCCGGTTGGCGGTCCGCTCGACGAAGGCCGGGTCGGCGACGAGGAAGAAGGCGGGGAGCGGATCGCGCGGCGTGCTGGCGAGCCAGGCCGCCAGCGCCAGTTCCGGTCCGATCCCGGCGGGGTCTCCGAGCGTCAGGGCGAGGGGGAGCATCGGGGTCGGCGGGGTTTCGCGGCGGGGAGGCCTGCCTTAGCAGGCCGCCCGCGCCGCCGCGACCCGCTCCCGCGCTCAGTGCGCCGAGGCGATGCCGTCCGCGGTGGTGGCGGTGCCGACGTTCTGGCGCAGGTCGGCCTCGCCGAGGGTCTTGAGCTCGACGCGCAGCAGCACGGTCTGGTTGCGCTCGGCGACGCCGGTCACGGTGGCGATCGGCGAGACGATGTAGTTCAGCGACACCGTGGTGCACTCGTCCTGGTAGCCGGCGCCGACGCTCATGCCCGACAGGTAGAACCGGCCCGGGTTCTGGTAGGTCGGCAGGGTGCCTACCGGGTTGGCGATGTAGCTCGCCAGCGCCTCGGAATAGAGCGTCCGCGTGTCGAGGTAGTGCGTCAGGTCGACGAGCGCCGAGCCGGTGACGAACCAGTTCGGGGTGATGTTGTAGGTCGCCGTCGCGGTGATGCCCTCGCGGCGATGGCTGAAGCCGAGCAGCGGCTGCGCCTCGTAGTACGAGTAGAACGCCGACAGCGACAGCGGCAGGAACGGCGCGAAGCGCGCGGTGACGCCGGTCTCGAAGCGGTTCACCTTGAAGTCCGCGTGGTCGAAGCGGGCGCGGGTGATCAGGCTGATGTTCTGGTTCGGCGAGACCTGGAAGCGGCCCACGAAGTCGGAGGCGGTGCTCTCCAGACCGGAATCGAGGCCGACATTGGCGATGTCGCCGCGGCGGAACGAGTTGACGCCGGCGAGCTGGATCGACTCGCCGAACATCGCGTTCGCGTACCAGCCCGAGGCGGTGACGACCGAGTACTGCGCGCCGAGGTTGGTGCGCACGCCGCCCTCGACCCGGTCGTAGCCGGAGAACTTGTCCCACTGGAACAGCGAGGTGTCGTCGAAGACGAGGCTCTGCGCGTCCTCGTTCGGCAGGTGGCCGATCCGGGTCTCGGAGGGCCGTGCGATGACCTGGGCGATCGGCTCCAGGGTGTGGACGCCGAGCGGCCCGAAATCGCTGACGAAGGGATAGCGGTAGTCGATGCCGACCGCCGGCATCACCCGGCCGGAGAAGCCGTCGTCGACGGAGGCGATCTGCGGCACCAGGGCGTTCTGGTAGCCCGACAGGCTCGGGTTCACGAAGAACGCGTCGGTGCGCAGGTACGCAAACGGCGTGATCGCCTGGCCGAGGTCGTCGATGAAGGTCCGGCGCCAGGAGAGCTGCGCCGAGGCGCGGGTGTCCGTGCCGGCCAGGCCCCGCACCAGGCAGGTGTTGCGGTTGAAGGTCGTGCAGGTCTCGTAGAGCGGGTAGCTGATGCCGTTGACGCTCGGGCTGAACAGGTAGGTGCCGGTGCGCGGCAGGCCCTGGAAGTCCGTCGCCTCGCGGGTCAGGCTGGTGATGTTGGCCTGGAAGCGGACCTCGCCGCCGAGCTCGCCCGGGCCGTTGATGCGCTTGTCGTAGTCGATCACCGGCAGGACCAGCGGCTGCTCCTTCTGCCAATCGAAGCTCGACAGGCCCTTGAAGTAGTAGCCGCGCATCTCGAAGTACGAGCGGTCGCCCTGGCCGGTGAGGTACGCGGTCGATACCGCCTCGCGGAAGTAGTCCGTCGTGATCGACTGGTTGCGGATGCGGTAGTTGTCGAGGAACCACTTGTCGGTCACGCCGACGAGGTCCCAGCCGGTGCGCCAGCGGTCGTTGATGTAGAACCGGCCCTTCGATTCGATCGAGCCGCGGAAGTCGCGGTCGCCCGCGCCGATCGGCCCCGGCAGGAAGGCCGAGGGCGTCGTCTGGAAGATGCCCGAGACCCGCAGGTTGTAGCTGCCGTTGTCGAGGCGCTGGCGGAACTCGCCCTGGCCGAGCACGCCCTGGCGGCTCAGGAAGGACGGCGACAGCGTCAGGTCGTAATCCGGCGCGAGGTTGAAGAAGTACGGCACCGTCAGGCCGGTGCCGAGCGCCGTCGTGTTGATGAAGCGCGGGGTCAGGAAGCCGCTCTGGCGCTTCACCGTCGGGTCGGCGGACTCGAAATACGGCAGGTAGGCGACCGGGATCCCGGCGATCTCGACGGTCGAGTCCTCGAAGTAGATCGTGTGGGTCTCGTTGTTGTGGATGATCTTGGCGGCGCGCACCTGCCACAGCGGCGGCTTCTCCGGGTGGTCGCGGCACGGCTCGCAGGCGGTGTAGGTGCCGGAATCGAAGCTGGTCTGCTCGCCTTCCAGCCGCTCGCCGCGCGGCGACGAGAAGCGCGTGCGGATGGTCTCGCCCTTGCGCTCCACGGTCTGCTGGATGCGCAGGCTGTCGATGAAGCCGCTCTTGAAGTCGTCGGTGAGATCCATCTTCTCGCCGGTGACGACGGCGCCGTCCTGATCGGTCAGGCGGACGTTGCCCTCGGCGAAGACGCGGCTCGAGGCCCGGTCGTAGCGGACGCGGTCGGCCTGCAGCGTGCGCGGGCCGTAATGCAGCTCGGCGTTGCCGCGCGCCGTGACGGTGTTCTTGTCGTTGTCGTAGATCAGCTCGTCGGCCTCGACGAGGAGCTTATCGCCGGGCTTGCCGGCCACGGGCTTGCCGGCGACCGGCTTGCCGCCCGGCAGGCCCTGGGCGCCCGCGGGCACGGCACCGCCGACGGACGTGCCGGCGCAGAGCAGCGCCAGCAGCCCGAGGACCTTCGCGATGTCGGCGACCTTACGCAACGCCTGTCCCAACTCCGCTGACGCCCGCCGCCACGTTTCCGTCCACGTCCGTCTCCCGTGCCCGCTCCGGAGAGCGGGCGTCAGCCGTCTTCCTGGTACAGAAGCGTGAGCGTACCGAGAAGGCTTCCTACCACGGCCGGGAACCACGCCGCCACCGGCGCCGCGACGATCCCGGAGGCTCCGAGGCCTTCCATCACCTGGCGGGCGACGTACAGGGCGAACCCCGCGGCGACCCCTCCGAGCACCAGCTTTCCCACACCACCAAAGCGGAAGAACCGTAAGGAAACGGTTGCCGCCACCAGGACCATGGCCAGGAAGAGGATCGGCCGGGCCCACAGCACATCATACTGGAGACGGTAGCGGGTCGCATCCAACCCGGCCCGCTCGGTGCGTGCGATGGTGTCGGGTAGTTGCCAGAAAGGCACGGATTCCGGGGGGGTGAAGCGCTGGCGCACCTGGCTCGGATCGAGGGTCGAGGCGATGAGGTAGGTGCCGAAGGCCTCCGGCGGGCTGCCCGGCGTCAGCACCCGGGTGTCGGTCAGCTCCCAGTAGCCGTCGTGCAGGCTCGCCCGCGCGGCGACGATCTGCGAGACGAACAGGCCGGCATCGTCGAAGGTGAAGACCTGCACGCCCGCCAGCGTCGTCGTGCCCTCGATCGCGGTCTCGGCGCGGATGATCGCGCCGCCGTCGAGGCTCTTCTGGCGGATCCACAGGTCCTTGCCCGAGGACGCCTTGGTCGACTTGGCGAAGATTTTCGCCTCGATCTCGGTCGAGCGCTGCTTCATCATCGCCGAGACCGGGTTGTAGACCCCGACCGTGAAGGCGCCGAGCGCCAGGGCGACGAAGAAGCCCGGCTGCAGGAACTGCCAGGCCGAGATCCCGGCGGCGCGCGCCACCACCAGCTCGAGCTTGCGCGAGAGCTGAAGCATGGCCGCCATCGAGCCGAACAGCACGGCGAAGGGCAGCACGCCCTCGGCCACCGCGGGCGTGCGGTAGAGCGAGAGCTGGGCCATCAAACCTGTGGACGCGCCCTCCGCGTCGCCGGCGCGGCGCAGCAGCTCCACGAAATCGAGGGTGTAGACCAGCGCGAACACCGTGATGAACACGCCGAGCACGGTGCGCGCGAAGCGGGCCGCGAAGTAGCGCCCGAGGGTGAACCCGATCAGCATGCGGTTTCAGCCGGCGGCGAGGCGGGGCGCGCGGAACCGCCCCCGCACCGCGGCCGCGAGGCGGCCGTTGAGGGCGCGCACCGCCGGGCCCTGGAAGATGATCAGCGACGACAGCGCGATCGCCAGCAGCGGCACCGCGTAGATCGCCGCCACCGCCCCGGCGCTGCGGGTCGCCGCGCTGGTCGCGGTGAAGCCGGCGATGCGCAGGGCGATGACCGCGAGGACCGCGCTCGCGACCGCGCCGGCCCGGCCCTGTCGGGTGGTGCGCGGGTCGCCGAGCGCCGCGAACGCGATGAAGACCAGGGCGAGCGGGTAGAGCCAGGCCGAGAGCCGGTCGTGCAGCTCGGCGCGGAAGCGGCCCTTCTGCAGCTGGAAGTAGCCCTCGGTCTTGTCGGGGAAGAGCAGCTGCGCGGTCGAGCGCTCGCGCGGCTTGTACACCGTGTCGCCGTCGGGCGGCGCGAAGGCCGCGAGGTCGATCGTGTAGCGCTCGAAGGTCAGGATCGAGCTGTCCCGCGAATCCTTCTGCTGCTGGTGCACGCTGCCGTTCTGCAGGGCGAGGTAGCTGCCGCCGTCCACGTCGATCGCGTTGCCGCGCTCGGCGAGATAGACCTTGGTCTTGCCGGCTTCGCGCCGGTCCTGGATGAACAGGCCGAGCAGGGCGCCGCCGGGGCCGCGCTCGCGGAAGTGGAAGGTGATGCCGTTGTCGAGCTGGGTGAACTGCCCTTCCTTGACGACGTTGGCGATGAAGTCGCCGCGCACGCGGGTGATCACGTCGCGCAGCTCCTGGAAGCTCGCCGGCATCACCACGATGGTCACGAACCCGACCAGCGCGCTCACCGCGAAGGCCAGCGTGAGGAACGGCCGCAGGATCGCGCGCGGCTTCATCCCGGCCGCCGACATCACGATCAGCTCGGAATCGCCGTTGAGGCGGTTGAGCGCGTAGACGACGGCGATGAACAGGGCCACCGGCGCGATCACAACGACGAGGGTCGGCAGCGACAGGCCGGTGATGAACAGGAAGACCAGCACGGTCTGGCCCTTGGCCGTGATCAGGTCGAGCTCGCGCAGCGCCTGCGTCACCCAGATCGTGCCGGTGAGGCCGACGAGGCAGGCGAGGAAGGCCCCGAGCGCGATGCGGAAGATGTAGCGCGCGATCTGCGTCATCGAACCCCTACTTCCGCCATGCCCGCCCGTCGCCGCGCCCGCTCGCACGGTCTGGGGCCCCGTCGCCGGATCGCCCGGCCGTCCTTTCCGATGGCGCGTGAACTGGGGCCTTTCGAGGGCGCCCGGGTCGCGTTGCGTTCTCCGCCTCACCGGCTACACAGGGCACCGATGGGCGTGCGGCTGTCGAGCACGCTCGTGACAGCGGAACAGGGCAGAAGGCAACGCCATGTCGGACGGCATCACCATCCATTTCGCCCCCCTCGGCCGGGGCGGATCCGGGGACCTCGTGGTGTTCGTCGGCGACGACCTCGTGCTCGGCGCGGGCGCGCGGGATGCGCTCGGCCAGGGCGGCATCGACCTGATCGCCCGCGCCGCCGGCAGCGAGAAGTTCAAGGCGCGGGCCTCGAGCGCGCTGGTGCTGCCGGCGCCGGCCGGCGTCGACGCCGATCGGCTGGTGGTGGTCGGCCTCGGCACCGACAAGGACCGCGCCAAGATCGACTGGCCGGTTCTCGGCGGCTTCACCGCGGGCAAGGTCTCGGGCCGCGAGGCGCGCGTGGTGCTCGACTGGCCGAACGCCGCGATCGCGGCGGCGAACGCCGCCGACTTCGCCCTCGGCGCGCGCCTGCGCAGCTACGGCTTCGACCGCTACAAGACCAAGAAGAAGCCCGATGCCGAGGACACCAAGGCCGCGACCACGCTGACCTTGATGCTCGCCGGCCACGCCGAGGCTGAGGCCGCGGCGCAGGCGAGCACCGCCGTCGCCGAAGGCGTGACGCTGGCCCGCGACCTGATCAACGAGCCGCCGAACGTCCTGACGCCGGAAGAGTTCGCCCGTCGCGCCTCCGAGCTGACCAGGCTCGGCGTCGAGGTCGAGGTGCTGGAGCCGGCCCGGATGCGCGAGCTCGGCATGGGCGCGCTGCTGGCCGTGGCGCAGGGCTCGGTGCGCGAGCCGCGGGTCGTGGTGATGCGCTGGAACGGCGGCCCGGCCGGCGAGGCGCCGGTGGCCTTCATCGGCAAGGGCGTGGTGTTCGATTCTGGCGGCATCTCGATCAAGTCGGCCGGCGGCATGGAGGACATGAAGGGCGACATGGGCGGCGCGGCCGCCGTCGTCGGCACCCTGCACGCGCTCGCCGCCCGCAAGGCGCGGGTCAACGTGGTCGGCGCCATCGGCATCGTCGAGAACATGCCCGACGGCGCCTCCTACCGGCCGTCCGACATCGTCACCTCGATGTCGGGCCAGACCATCGAGGTGATCAACACCGACGCGGAAGGCCGCCTCGTCCTCGCCGACGTGATCTGGCACGTGCAGGGCGCCTACAAGCCGAAGTTCATGATCGACCTCGCCACGCTCACCGGCGCGATCATCGTGGCGCTGGGCCAGGACATCGCCGGCCTGTTCTCGAACGACGACGACCTGGCGGCGAAGATCCACGCCACCGGCGAGGCGGTCGGCGAGAAGGTCTGGCGGATGCCGCTCATCCCCGCCTACGACAAGGCGATCGACTCGAAGTTCGCCGACATGAAGAACACCGGCGGCCGCCACGGCGGCGCCGCGACGGCGGCGGCCTTCATCAAGCGCTACGTCAACGACGTGCCGTGGGCGCATCTCGACATCGCGGGCGTCGGCATGTCCTCGACCGCGAGCGAGATCAACAAGAGCTGGGGCGCCGGCTGGGGCGTGCGCCTGCTGGACCGGCTGGTGCGCGACCACTACGAGGCGAAGTAGCGGCCCGGCCGCGTCACGGCGGAGCGCCCGATGCGCAGGACAACCCTCGCGGCCGCACCCGTGGCGGCGGCGTTGCTCTGCCTCGGTCTCGTCGCCGCGGCCGGGATCAGCCAGCGCTCCGACCTGCCGGATTGGCTGGCGCCGCGCGCCTACGGGTTCTTCCTCGACAGCTATCCCCTGTTCGCCTTCGCCCTGGTCTACGGCGTCGCCCGCCTCGTCGCGACGGCCGCGGCGCCGGGGCCGGCCGGGTTGCCGCGCCGCGTCGCCTGGTGCGCCGTCGGGATCGCGGCGCTGCTGGCGGCCGGGTCGTACCCGACCTTCGGCGGCGTGATCCTGCGCGGCGCCTACGGCAGCGGCAGCATGGCGTTCCTGACCGGCCAGCCGCTCTGGCTCGCCTACGCCCTCGGGGCCGCGGTCGGGGCGATCGCCTTCGGCGCGATCCTCGGCCTATTCGGCTGGCTCGCGAGCGGGCGCCTCCGCCCGCGCGACGGCTGGCGCGCCCGCATCGGGCTGGCCTTCTGCAGCGTCCTTTCCCTGTGGTTCGCAGCCGCCCTGCTCGGGCTCGCGAGGAGCGAGGGCGCGGGGCCGTGGCCGCACCGGGCGTTCACCGCGCGGGAGGCCGGCATCGCCGCGCTCCTGGTCCTGGCGGCCGCCCTGCCGCACGCCGTCGTCTCGGCCTTCCGCCTGCGCACCCGCATCGCCGCACCATAACGGCCGCGCTGTCAGCCGCGGCGGACCCTCGGCGCCGGCGCTTGCTTGCCGCGGGCGGAGCGATCCCCCACAGTCCGGGCCAAGGGGAGCGAACGCACAAAGCCGATAAGCGTGGCCGCGAATGCCGCGCGCGATGGAGAAACGCCGTGATCCAGGACAGCCGGGCACCGCGCCCATGGCTCGCCGCCTACCCGCCGGGCATGCCGGCGGAGATCGACGCCGACAGCCTCGGCACCCTCGTCGACCTGTTCGAGATCAGCACGGCGCGCTTCGCCGACCGGCCGGCGCTGACGTGCTTCGGCTCCTCGATATCCTATGCCGCGCTCGGGAGCGCCAGCCGTGCCGTCGCCGCGTGGCTCGCCGCCCAGGGCCTCGCCAGGGGCGACCGCGTCGCGATCATGATGCCGAACGTGCCGGCCTACGCGGTGGCGATCTTCGGGGTGCTGGTCGCCGGCGGCACGGTGGTGAACATCAACCCGCTCTACACGCCACGCGAGCTGTCGGCGCAGCTCAACGATTCCGGCGCCCGCATCCTGTTCGTGCTCGAGAACTTCGCCCACACCGTCGCCGAGGCGCTGCCCGGGATCGCCCTCGACCGCGTGGTGCTCGCCGGTCCGGGCGACGGCCTCGGGCTCAAGGGCCGGGTGATCGACCTCGCCTCCCGCCACCTGAAGAAGGCGGTGCCGCCCTTCGTCCTGCCGGCGGGCAAGGCGGTGCGGCTCGACGCGGTGATGCGTCAGGGCAGGGGGCTGACGGCGCCGAAGGCCGCCGTGACGCAGGACGACCTCGCCTTCCTGCAATACACCGGCGGCACCACCGGCGTCGCCAAGGCGGCGATGCTGACCCACCGCAACATCATGGTGAACGTCGTCCAGAGCGAGGTCTGGTTCGAGGGCCTCGACGAGCCCGGCCGGGTGATGGTCACGGCGCTGCCGCTGTATCACATCTTCGCGCTGACCTGCTGCTTCTTCTTCTTCATGCGCACCGGCGGGAGCTGCCTCCTGATCCCGAACCCGCGCGACGGCGACGGCTTCGTGAGGACGCTGTCGAGGACCCGGTTCACCCACTTCTCCGGCGTCAACACGCTCTTCAACCTGCTGAACAACCACCCGAAGATCGGCACGGTCGACTTCTCGCAGCTCGACTACGTGGTGGCCGGCGGCATGGCGGTGCAGAGCGCGGTCGCCGCGCGCTGGAAAACGATCACCGGCAAGACCATCATCGAGGGCTACGGCCTGTCGGAGACCTCGCCGGTGGTCTGCGTCAACCCGTATCGCCTCGCGACGTGGTCCGGCACGATCGGCTATCCGCTGCCTTCGACCGACGTGTCGATCCGCGGCTCGGACGGGATGCCGGTGCCCGCCGGCACCCCCGGCGAGATCTGCGTGCACGGGCCGCAGGTGATGAAGGGCTACTGGAAGCGCCCCGACGAGACCGCCGCGGCGACCACCGCGGACGGGTTCTTCCGCACCGGCGACATCGCCGTGATGGAGGCGGACGGACAGGTGCGGATCGTCGACCGGATGAAGGACATGATCCTCGTCTCCGGCTTCAACGTCTACCCGAATGAGGTCGAGGACGTGCTGTCGGCCCATCCCGGCGTGCTCGAATGCGCCGTGGTCGGCGCGCCCCACGCCGAGACCGGCGAGATGGTGGTGGCCCACGTCGTCCTGCGCGACCCCGCGTTCACCGCCGAGGCGATCCGCGCGCATGCCCGGACCCAGCTCACCGGCTACAAGGTGCCGCGCAGGGTCGTGCTGCACCAGAGCCTGCCGAAGACCAACGTCGGCAAGGTCCTGCGCCGGATGCTCCGCGACGAAGCGCCGCCGACCGTGTCCGAAACGGAGGTAACCCCTCCGCCGTAGACGGCGAACAAGACGCGCGCAGCGGTCCACCGGCCCCTCGAGGGGACGGTCGCGACACGTGGCGGGCAGGACAGTGCGGAGACGACGATGCTGATCAAGCGGTTGCGCGGCTGGGAGATTCCCGAGCACCTCGTTACCCCGGAATCCGTGTTCCTCGACCGGCGGGCGCTGCTTGGCGGCTCCGCCGGGCTCGCCGCGGCGGCGATGCTGGGCGGGCGGGCCTTCGCCGACACGGGGCCCTATCCGGCCAAGCGCAACGACGCCTACGCCCTCGACCGCCCGCTGACGCCGGAGGCCTTCAGCGGCGACTACAACAACTTCTACGAGTTCGGCACCTCGAAGACCGTGCTGCCGGCCGCCGACGCGCTCAAGACCAGCCCGTGGACGATCAAGATCGACGGCCTCGTCGAGAAGCCGTTCGAGCTCGGCGTCGAGGACTTGATCCGCAAGATCGGGCTGGAGGAGCGGCTCTACCGCCACCGTTGCGTCGAGGCGTGGTCGATGGCGGTGCCATGGACCGGTTTCCCGCTGTCCAAGCTCGTGGCGCTGGCGAAGCCCGCCTCGGGGGCGAAGTACGTCCAGCTGACGACCTTCCTCGACCGCAAGATGGCGCCGGGCCAGCGCACCTTCTACCCGTGGCCCTACGTCGAGGGGCTGACGATGGCGGAGGCCGGCAACGACCTCGCCTTCGTCGCCACCGGCATCTACGGCAAGGCGCTGCCGAACCAGTTCGGCGCGCCGATCCGCCTCGCGCTGCCGTGGAAGTACGGGTTCAAGTCGATCAAGTCGATCGTGAAGGTCTCGTTCGTGGCCGAGCGGCCGAAGACCTTCTGGGAGGCGCTCGGCCCGTCCGAGTACGGCTTCTGGGCCAACGTCAACCCGGCGGTGCCGCACCCGCGCTGGAGCCAGGCGAGCGAGCGCGTGCTCGGCACCGACACCCGCGTCCCGACGCTGATCTACAACGGCTACGGCGAGCAGGTGGCGGGGCTGTACAAGGACCTGCAGGGCGAGCGGCTGTTCGTGTGAGGCGAAACCCCGTCCGGGGAAGCCGCTGAAGTCTCGACAGTGCTCTGCCCTCCCCCCTCTGCGGGGGAGGGTGGCCCGCGAAGCGGGTCGGGAGAGGGGAGCGCGCTGTCCAGAGAGGTCGCTCCCCTCTCCCGACCCTCGCTGACGCGAGGCCCTCCCTCCCCCGCAGAGGGGGGAGGGAGGGCATCCGCCTCACTCCGCGTCGCGCAGCGCCCGGCGGATGATCTTGCCGGTGGTGGTCATCGGCAGGGCGTCGCGAAAGGCGATCTCGCGCGGGTACTCGTGGGCCGAGAGCCGCATGCGCACGAAGGCCTGGATCTCGTCGGCGAGCGCCGGCGAGGCGGCGTAGCCCGGGCGCAGGACGAGGAAGGCCTTCACGATCTCCGTGCGCAGCGGATCGGGCTTGCCGACCGCGGCGGCGAGCGCCACGGCCGGGTGGGCGCACAGGCAGGCCTCGATCTCGGCGGGGCCGATCCGGTAGGCCGCCGAGGTGATCAGGTCGTCGTCGCGGCCGACGAAGTGGACGTAGCCGTCCGCGTCGCGCCGGGCCTGGTCGCCGGTGAGCATCCAGTCGCCGGAAAACTTGGGCGCGGTCGCCTCGGGCTGGTTCCAGTAGCGCAGGAACATCACCGGATCGGGGTGGGCGACGGCGATCTCGCCCGGCTCGTCCGTGCCGGCCTCGCTGCCGTCGGGCCGCAGGATCGCGACGCGGTGGCCCGGCACCGGCTTGCCGGCGGAGCCCGCCCGGCCGATCCCTTCCGCCGGCGCGGCCGCGAGCACGAGGTTGCATTCGGTCTGCCCGTAGGCCTCGCCGACGGCGAGCCCAAGCGCGTCCTCCGCCCAGCGATAGGTGTCGGCGCCGAGCGCCTCGCCGGCCGAGGCGACGTTGCGCAGCGACGAGAGGTCGTAGCGCGTGCGCGGCGCCTCGACCGCGCGCAGCATCCGCAGGGCGGTCGGCGCGAGGAAGGCGTTGGTGATCCGTAAGCGCTCGATCAGCCGGAAGGCGGCGTCGGCCTCGAACCGGGCGGCGCGGGCCACCACCGGCACGCCGTGGCGCAGCGCCGGCATCAGCACGTTGAGCAGGCCGCCGGCCCAGGCCCAGTCCGAGGGCGTCCACATCAGGTCGCCGGGGCGCGGCGGAAAGGCATGCATCCGGTCGAAGCCGGGCAGGTGGCCGAGCAGCACCCGGTGCCCGTGCAGGGCGCCCTTCGCCTGTCCCGTGGTGCCGGAGGTGTAAATCATCAACGCCGGGTCGTCGGGGCCGGTGTCGTGGGCCGAGAAGTCGGGGGCGGCGGCCGCGAGCAGGTCGGCGAGGCCGGGCGCGTCGCCCGAGGCGCCGTCGACCGAGACCAGCAGGGACAGCTCCGGCAGCTGCCCGCGGATCGGCTCGAGCTTGGCCAGCCCGGCCGCGTCGGTGATGCAGGCGCGCGCGCCGGAGTCGGCGAGGCGGTAGGCCAGCGCCTCCGGGCCGAACAGGCCGGCCAGCGGCAGCGCGATGGCGCCGAGCTTGTAGGCGGCGGCGTGCGCCACCATCACGGCGGCCGATTGCGGCAGCAGCACCGCGACGCGGTCGCCCGGGCCGATCCCGCGGCCGGCGAGCGCTCCGGCGAGCCGATCCGAGTCCGTGCGAAGCCGCCCGAACGTCGTGGTCGCGACGGTGCCGTCGGCGGCGACCTCCAGGATCGCCGGGCGTTCCGGCTCGGAGGTGCCCCAGCGGTCGCAGACGTCGACGCCGATGTTGTACCGGGCCGGGATGTCCCAGCGGAAGCCGGCCTCGGGCGCGTCCACCCGCGTCTAGCCGCCGGTCGCGGGGAAGCCGCCGGAGAAGACGAAGTCGGTGATCGGGCGCCGGCCGTTATGGGCCTCCTTGGCACGCTGCTCGTCGTCGAGGTGTTCCGGCGCCACCGCGCGGCCGACGCCGTAGGCGGCCTGGATGGTGTGGTGCTCCGGCACGTTGAGCACGCCCGGCGCCCGCGCGCGGTCGAAGCCGCCCATGCCGTGGACGTGCCAGCCCTGGCGGTTGGCCTGGAGCTGGAAGGCGAGCGAGGCGGCGCCGGCATCGAGCGCATGGCTCCCCGCCGGCTTGAGCTCGTCGCCGACCTTCATGCGCTCGCTGGAGACGAGGAACACCAGTGCGCCGGTGCCAATTGCCCATTTCTGGTTGCCCGGCAGGATCAGGCCGTAGAACGTCTCCCAGTTCGCGTCGTCGCGCAGAGCGTAGAGGAAGCGCCAGGGCTGGGAATTGTAGGAGGAGGGCGACCAGCGCGCCGCCTCGAACATCCGCATCAGCTCCGCCTCGGGCACCGCCTCGCCGGTGAACAGGCGGGGGGAGCGGCGATCGACGAAGATCGGATCGACCGCGTGGTCGGGCCGGCGCGGGTTGTCTGCGGTCACGGGCGTTGTCTCCGGATGGTGCGGCGCACTCGTGGCATCCCTTTGCACGAGCGGCGGCCCTGTCCGCAAGATCGGCCTAGCGGCGGCCGGACAGCCCGCCCATCCGGGCGAGCCGCCCCTGCTCGACGTGCCAGCGCGCCTCCTCGACGGCATCGGCGAGGCGGCGGATGCGCCAGCGTCGCCACGGGCGGATCAGCGGATGACCGGGAAGCCGGGTCTCGTGGTGGCGCAGCCGGGCCACGAGGCGCGGAAGGCAGGCCGCGGCCGCCTCGCCGGTCGCGACCTCCATCTTGCGCAGGGTCTCGCGGAGTTCGGCCTTGTGGTCCGCCATCGCCCGCACCCCGCGCCCTCGGATCGTGCGATCCTGAGCCGACGCGGTGTCGCCGCATAGGCGGCACGGGAGCGCGGGGGCCGACGGCGCCGCCGCGTCCGGGTCAGCGGTCGTTCTCGGTGGTCAGGGCGTCGAGCCGGGTGCCCTCGCCGCCGGTCTGCGTGAGCCGGACGCCGGAGCTGCCGTCCTCGCTGAAGGCGACGCCGGCCGTCATCAGCGCGCTGCGCAGGACCTCGACCTGGCCCGAGGGCGGATCGCCGGTGCCGGCCTCGAAGTCGCGCACGAAGCCCGCATCGAGCCCGGCCTTGGCGGCCAGGTCGGCCTCGGACCAGCCGAGCAGCCCCCGCGCGGCCCGCGACTGGACCGGGCTCAACGGCCTCGGGGCAGCGCCGCTCTGCCCACCTTCGTCAGATCCCGCCAAGCCGAACTCTCCTCGATTCGCCGATCTGGCCGACCGCCATCCGGTGCGTGACAACGGAGCGGAACGCGGATCGTTTCAGAATTCCGGCGAACGGCCCCGAATCCTGCGGACGGGCCGGCGAACTTCGCGCGGGACGCCGACAAAAGCCCGCCTGCGGCCGCCTTGACCACAATTGTGCTGAAATCCTATCGCATTGGCGCTTCCGCGCGCCGCCACGGGCCCAGGCACGGGCTCCCGAATGCCTCCAAGGCATCCCGAGGGTGGCGCACCGGAAACGAGGGACAAGGGGCGTACCATGAAACCGATGCTGATCGCCGCTCTGGCCTGCGCCGCCGGTGCGCTGGTTCTCACCACGGCGACCGAGACGAGGGCGCAGAACTCGATCAGCGGCTTCGGCAAGGGCAACCGCCGGCCCGGCGGCGAGGACAAGAAAGAGCAGTACATCCCCGGCGCCAAGCAGACCGAGAAGGTGTTTCCGCTGGACTCGACCTGGACCGCGGTGAGCATCAACGGCAAGCCGTTCGGCGGCACCGACCGGCCGAGCTTCATCATCGACAAGCAGTACCGCGCCCGCGGCTACGGCGGCTGCAACACCTTCGCGGCGACAGCCTTCCCGCTCAAGGAGCAGCACCTCGCGGTCGGCCCGCTCGCCCTCACCAAGAAGTCCTGCGACAAGAGCCTCCAGGCGACCGAGCAGGCTTACTTCGTGGCGCTCCGCACGGCGGCGCAGTGGGACATGGTCGGCTCGCAGCTCGTGCTGAAGAGCCCCAACGGCGAGCTGAAGTTCGACCGCGCGCTTTAAGGCGCCGTTGACCACGCTTCCACGCGGCCGGGCCCGATTCACCAGGCCTTGAGACGCTCCCGCGCCTTCTTCGATCCGGTTCACGGTCGGAGGGGCGCATGGCGGCAAAGATCGGTCTCGGGCGAGCGACCCTCCGCGCGGGCGTGCACGACGCCTCCCGCTACGTCGCGCCGCCGAGCTTCCACCCCGGCGCGGCCTGGATCGCAGCCGCCGTGCCGCTCCTCGGCCTCCTTCTCGCGCTCGGCGCCCGCTGACGCAGCCGCCGCGACCCGGCCGGCGAAGAACGATCTTCCCCGTATCGCCGGCCGCGCAGAAGCGATCTTCCACGCTTCGGCGAGGCACGCCGCCGCGGGAGAAAATGATCGCCGTATCCGGCACTTGGCCCGATTGCCCCCGCCCGCCGCACGCGATATCCCGGCTCCGGAAACGCCCGGTCCCGCCCCCGCGCGGGCGGCCCGGCGCGCCGTCACCTGAGCGTCCTTCGGAGATTCGCGACCATGGCATCTGTCGAGACCCCAGCCCGCAAGCCCGGCCATGGCCGCGTCTACGGCTCGATCACCGAGACGATCGGCAACACGCCGCTCGTCCGCCTGAACCGCCTGCCGCAGGCGCGCGGCATCGACGCCGAGATCCTGCTGAAGCTCGAGTTCTTCAACCCGATCGCCAGCGTGAAGGACCGCATCGGCGTCAACATGATCGACGCGCTGGAGGCCTCGGGCAAGCTGAAGCCCGGCGGCACCCTGGTCGAGCCGACCTCCGGCAACACCGGCATCGCGCTGGCCTTCGTGGCCGCCGCCCGCGGCTACCGCCTGATCCTGGTGATGCCCGAGACGATGTCGCTCGAGCGCCGCAAGATGCTGGCCTTCCTCGGCGCCGAGCTGGCGCTGACGCCCGGCCCGCAGGGCATGAAGGGCGCCATCGCCAAGGCCGAGGAGCTGCTCGGCGAGATCCCCGGCTCGGTGATGCCGCAGCAATTCTCGAATCCCGCCAACCCGGAGATCCACCGCAGGACGACGGCGGAAGAGATCTGGAACGACACCGACGGCCAGCTCGACGCGTTCGTGGCCGGCGTCGGCACCGGCGGGACGATCACCGGCGTCGGCTCGGTGCTGAAGCCGCGCCTGCCGAACCTGAAGGTGTTCGCGGTCGAGCCGACGGATTCGCCGGTCATCTCCGGCGGGCAGCCGGGGCCGCACAAGATCCAGGGCATCGGCGCCGGCTTCATCCCGGACAACCTCGACCGCGCGATCGTCGACGGCGTGATCACCGTCTCGAACCAGCAGGCGTTCGAGACCGCCCGCGAGCTCGCCCGCCTCGAGGGCATCCCCGGCGGCATCTCCACCGGCGGCAACGTCGCGGCGGCGCTGGAGCTGGCGAGCCGGCCGGAGTTCAAGGGCAAGCGCATCGTCACGGTCGCGTGCTCGTTCGCCGAGCGCTACATCTCCTCGGCGCTGTTCGAGGGCGTCGGCTAGACCGGGACTGCCACGATTTGGGCGCCGGGCCTGGGGCCCGGCGTCACACAAAACACAGGATCGTCCCCCATCCCGTCGTCAACCGCCCGTTAACGACGACGCCGCAACGATCGTCGCCGGGCCGATCTCGACGATGAACGGGGCTGACGAATGACCTTCGACGACGCGCGCGACGACTTCTCCCGTCTGCACCGCATCTTCAGCTTCCATCTCGGGGTCGCCGTCGGCCTGTCGTGGCTGACCACGCTCTACGCCGCCTGCTACGCGCCGTGGGTGCGCAACATCCGCGCGATCCTCGACCCGGCCAACGGCCTCGACCACATCGAGAGCACGGTCTCCTACCTGTTCGTGATGCCGGCGCTGCTGACGCTGGCCTGGGTCTCGCTGGTCTTCGGCCGCGAGGTGATCCGCCGCTCGCAGACGCTTCCGAGCGTCGCCATGGAGTTCGCGGTCGCGGCGCTGGTCGCCTTCGGCGTGTTCTACCTCTCGATCGACCGCGCCGTCGCCGCGCTCTACGCCGGCCTCTGACGCGAGCAGGGCGGTTTCTCCGCTCCTGCTTCGACAGCCAAGCGATCCCTCTCCCCGCGTGCGGGAGGGGGGCGCATCATCCGGTCGAGCGTTGAAAGGGCTTGAACCCATCCCGGCCGGGTCGGAAACGCGTCCCCGGTTTCGGGGCGGCCCAACCATGCGTGCACACGCCCTTTCAAACGCCTCCGGCTGCGTGTAGACGCGGGTCTCAACGACAATCCCGCCGCCTGCGCCCATCCGCGCCGCCCCGAGAGCCGGGCTGCGCGGTCGGGCACGCGTGAGCGCATCCAAGGCGTCCGATGCCGAAGCGCACCGATATCTCCTCGATCCTCATCGTCGGTGCGGGGCCGATCATCATCGGGCAGGCCTGCGAGTTCGACTATTCCGGCACCCAGGCCTGCAAGGCGCTCCGCGAGGAGGGCTACCGGATCGTGCTGGTCAACTCGAACCCGGCCACCATCATGACCGACCCGGACATGGCGGATGCGACCTACGTCGAGCCGATCACCCCGGAGATCGTCGCCAAGATCATCGAGAAGGAGCGGCCGGACGCGATCCTGCCGACCATGGGCGGCCAGACCGCGCTGAACTGCGCGCTCTCGCTCCAGCGCATGGGCGTGCTGGAGAAGTACGGCGTGCAGATGATCGGCGCGACGGCCGAGGCCATCGACAAGGCCGAGGACCGCCATCTCTTCCGCGACGCGATGACCAAGATCGGCCTCGAGACGCCGAAATCGGAGCTCGCCAACGCCTCGGTGCCGAAGAAGGCCGACCGCGACAGGCGCCTCGCCGAGATCGCCCGCATCGAGGCGCGGTGGCCTGCGGGTGTGGACCGGGACGCGGCGGTCGCCGCCTTCGAGAAGACCTGGCATGCGGGCGAGGGCGACCGGCGCAAGCGCTACATCGAGCACGCGCTGGGCCAGGCCCTGATCGCGCTCGCCGAGGTCGGCCTGCCGGCGATCATCCGGCCGTCCTTCACCATGGGCGGCACCGGCGGCGGCATCGCCTACAACCGCGAGGAATTCCTCGACATCGTCGAGCGCGGCATCGACGCGTCGCCGACCAACGAGGTGCTGATCGAGGAATCGGTGCTCGGCTGGAAGGAGTACGAGATGGAGGTCGTCCGCGACAAGGCGGACAACTGCATCATCGTCTGCTCGATCGAGAACATCGACCCGATGGGCGTCCACACCGGCGATTCCATCACCGTCGCGCCGGCGCTGACGCTGACCGACAAGGAATACCAGGTGATGCGCGACGCATCCCTCGCGGTGCTGCGCGAGATCGGCGTCGAGACCGGCGGCTCGAACGTGCAGTTCGCCATCGACCCGGCCACCGGCCGGATGATCGTCATCGAGATGAACCCGCGCGTGTCGCGCTCCTCGGCGCTGGCGTCGAAGGCCACCGGCTTCCCGATCGCCAAGGTCGCGGCCAAGCTGGCCGTCGGCTACACCCTCGACGAGATCGCCAACGACATCACCGGCGGCGCGACCCCGGCCTCGTTCGAGCCGACGATCGACTACGTCGTCACCAAGATCCCCCGCTTCGCGTTCGAGAAGTTCCCCGGCGCCGAGCCGACGCTGACCACCGCAATGAAGTCGGTCGGCGAGGCGATGGCGATCGGTCGGTGCTTCGCCGAATCGCTGCAGAAGGCCCTGCGCTCCCTCGAGACCGGGCTCACCGGCCTCGACGAGATCGAGATCGAGGGGCTCGGCAAGGGCGACGACCACAACGCGATCAAGGCGGCGATCGGCACGCCGACGCCGGACCGGCTGCTCAACGTCGCGCAGGCGTTGCGCCTCGGGGTGAGCCATGCCGAGGTCCACGCCTCGTGCAAGATCGACCCGTGGTTCCTGGAGCAGCTGCAGGGCATCATCGACCTGGAGAACCGGGTCAAGGCGCACGGCCTGCCGGCGACGCCGGGCGCGTTCCGCCAGCTCAAGGCCGCGGGCTTCTCCGACGCGCGCCTGGCCGTCCTCGCCGGAACCGACGAGCCGTCGGTGCGCGAGGCGCGCCGCGCGCTGAAGGTGCGGCCGGTGTTCAAGCGGATCGACACCTGCGCCGCCGAGTTCAAGGCGCCGACCGCCTACATGTACTCGACCTACGTCGCCCCCTTCGCCGGCACGGTCGCCGACGAGGCCCAGCCGACCGCGGCCAGGAAGGTCATCATCCTCGGCGGCGGCCCGAACCGGATCGGCCAGGGCATCGAGTTCGACTATTGCTGCTGCCACGCCTGCTACGCGCTGTCGGAGGCGGGCTACGAGACCATCATGGTCAACTGCAACCCGGAGACGGTCTCGACCGATTACGACACCTCCGACCGGCTCTACTTCGAGCCGCTGACGCAGGAGGACGTGCTCGAGATCATCGAGACCGAGCGGCAGAACGGCACCCTGCACGGGGTCATCGTCCAGTTCGGCGGCCAGACGCCGCTGAAGCTCGCCCGCGCGCTCGAAGCCGCCGGCGTGCCGATCCTCGGCACCTCGCCGGACGCGATCGATCTCGCCGAGGACCGCGACCAGTTCAAGCGTCTCCTCGACAAGCTCGGGATGAAGCAGCCCAAGAACGGCATCGCCTACTCGGTCGAGCAGGGCCGGATGGTCGCGGCCGACCTCGGCCTGCCCTTCGTGGTGCGCCCGAGCTACGTGCTCGGCGGCCGCGCCATGGCGATCATCCGCGACGAGACCCAGTTCGCCGACTACCTGCTCGACACCCTGCCGAGCCTGATCCCGTCCGAGGTCAAGTCGCGCTACCCCAACGACAAGACCGGCCAGATCAACACGGTGCTCGGCAAGAACCCGCTGCTGTTCGACCGCTACCTGTCGGATGCGGTCGAGATCGACGTCGACGCGGTCTGCGACGGCACCGACGTGTTCATCGCCGGGATCATGGAGCACATCGAGGAGGCCGGCATCCATTCCGGCGACTCGGCCTGCTCGCTGCCCTCGCGCTCGCTCTCGCCCGAGATCATCGCCGAGCTGGAGCGCCAGACCAAGGCGATGGCGCTGGCGCTGAAGGTCGGCGGCCTGATGAACGTGCAGTACGCGATCAAGGACGGCACGATCTACGTGCTGGAGGTGAACCCGCGCGCGTCCCGCACGGTGCCGTTCGTCGCCAAGGTGATCGGCGAGCCGATCGCCAAGATCGCCGCCCGGGTCATGGCTGGCGAGGCCCTGGCCGCGTTCGGGCTGAAGAAGAAGGTCCTCAACCACATCGCGGTGAAGGAGGCGGTGTTCCCGTTCGCGCGCTTCCCCGGCGTCGACGTGCTCCTCGGGCCGGAGATGCGCTCCACCGGCGAGGTCATCGGGCTCGATGCCGGCTTCGGCGTCGCCTTCGCCAAGAGCCAGCTCGGCTCGGGCACCAAGGTGCCGCGCTCGGGGACGGTGTTCGTCTCGGTGCGGGACGGCGACAAGGCACGCATCCTGCCCTCGATCCGGCTGCTGGCCGGGCTCGGCTTCGCGATCGTGGCGACCGGCGGCACCCAGCGCTACCTCGTCGAGAACGGCGTCGCCTGCGACCGGGTGAACAAGGTGCTCGAAGGCCGGCCGCACGTGGTCGACTCGATCAAGAACGGGGACATCCAGCTCGTCCTGAACACCACCGAGGGGGCCGGCGCGCTGTCGGACTCGCGCTCGCTCCGCCGGGCGGCCCTCTTGCATAAGGTGCCGTACTACACCACTCTGGCCGGAGCGATGGCGGCGGCCGAGGGCATTCAGGCCTATCTCGAAGGTGACCTTCGGGTCCGCGCCCTGCAGGAATACTTCGCAGCCTGAAGCCGGGCGGCGATACGACGTTTCTGACCGATCGCGGACCCTGCGCTCGGACAGGTTTTGGAATCTGGCCCGGAGGGCGCGGCATCCCCGCGTCCGGCCGGGCCTCTTCATTGTGGCGCGAGACGATGGCGATAGACAAGGTTCCGATCACGGTGCGTGGCTTCGCAGCCATGGAGGAGGAGCTGAAGCACCGCCAGCAGGTGGAGCGCCCGCGCATCGTCGCGGCGATCTCCGAGGCGCGCGCGCATGGCGACCTCTCCGAGAACGCCGAGTATCACGCCGCCAAGGAGGCGCAGTCCCACAACGAAGGCCGCGTGCTCGAGCTGGAGAGCCTGATCGCGCGCGCCGAGATCATCGACGTCACCAAGCTTTCGGGCGACAAGATCAAGTTCGGCGCGACCGTGAAGCTCGTCGACGACGATACCGAGGAAGAGAAGACCTACCAGATCGTCGGCGAGCCCGAGGCCGACGTGCATTCGGGCCGGGTCTCGATCACCTCGCCGATCGCGCGGGCGCTGATCGGCAAGGGCGTCGGCGATTCCGTCGAGGTGACGACGCCCGGCGGCGGCAAGTCCTACGAGGTCGTCGGCATCCGGTACGGGGGCTGACCGGTGCGGATGGCGCGACGCTGGATCGCCGGGCTGCTGGCCCTCCCGGCTCTGGCCGCACCGGCCGTGACCGCCCTGGCCGTGACCGCTTCGGCCGTCGCCGCCCCGGCCTCGGCCGGCGATTTCCCGAGCCTGCGGGGCGACCGCTTCTCCGACGTCCGCGTCGACGTGCGCCCGCTCGTGGCGCTCGGCGCCGGGGCAGAGGCCGAGGCGCTGCGCGCCGACCTGACCGCGGCCCTGCGCAGCCGCTTCGCGGCCCGCCTCGGCGGCCGCGGCCCGAGCCTCGTGGTCCTGGTCCGCGGCTTCTCGCTGCGGCCCTACGCCGGTGGCAACAACAGCGGCCGCTCCGGCTTCGGGGGCGGCTCGCAGAACGACTACCTCGACGGCGAGGCGCTGCTGGTCGCCCGCGACGGCGCGATCCTCGGGCGCCACCCGCAGCTCACCGCCACCCCGTCGAGCTTCGGCGGGGCGTGGTACGATCCGCAATCCGAGCGCCGCCGCGTGACCGCCATCGCCGACATCTACGCCGACTGGCTCGTCCGCAACCTGCCCGTCGACTGACGTGATCCCCCCCTCCGAGACGCACGCCGCCCCGGCGCTTTCCGGCGCCCGCGCCTGGATCGTCACCGACGGCAAGGCCGGCGACGAGAACCAGTGCGTCGGCATCGCCGAGACCCTTCGCCTGTCCTACGAGATCCGCCGGGTGCCGTCGCGCGGCCCGTTCGGCTGGACGGCGCCGTGGGGGCCGATCGACCCGCGCCAGGGCCCGTATCGCAGCCGCGGCGCGCTGGCCGGGCCCTATCCCGACATCCTGATCGCCTCCGGGCGGCGCGCGGTGCCTTATCTCCGCGCGATGCGCCGGGCCGCGCCGGGACGCACCTTCACCGCCTTCCTGAAGGACCCGCGCACCGGGCACGACAGCGCCGACTTCATCTGGGTGCCCGACTACGACGACCTGCGCGGCCCCAACGTCTTCACCACGCTGACCGCGCCGCACCTCGTCACCGCCGAGCGGATCGCGGCCGCCCGCGCGCGGCCGGACCCCCGGCTGACGGCGCTCGACGGGCCGCGGGTCGCGGTGCTGATCGGCGGGGACAGCCGACACCTGAGCTATCGCGCCCTCGACATGCAGCGCCTGGTCGACGACCTGCGCAAGCTCGCCGGGTCGGGCTGCCGGCTGATGGTCACCGTCTCGCGCCGCACGCCGGACCCCCTGCGCGACGCGATCCGCACGCTCGTCTCGGAGACCGGCGGCTTCCTCTGGGACGGCGGCGGCGACAACCCCTACGTGGCGATGCTGGCGCTGGCCGACGCGGTGGTGGTCACCTCCGATTCGGCGAACATGGTCAGCGAGGCGGTGTCCACCGGCGCGCCGGTGCTGCTGTTCGACCTGCCGCGTACCTATATCCGCCACCGGCGGATGTTCGCGGGGCTGGCGATGGCCGGCGCCTTGCGGCCGTTTACCGGGCGGTTGGAGCCGCTGGCCTACAAGCCGATCAACGCCACGCCGGTGATCGCCCAGGCGCTCGCCGACGGCTACGCCGCCTTCCGGGCGGCACAGGGCGGTCTGCCGGCCGGCCGGCACGCCGCCGAGGCTTAGAGCGAGGGATTCGAGGACGTCATGGCCCACACCCATTCCAGGCTGATCATCGTCGGTTCGGGGCCGGCCGGTTACACGGCCGCGATCTACGCGGCCCGTGCCATGGTGCAGCCGCTGCTGATCTCGGGCTTCCAGCCCGGCGGCCAGCTGATGATCACCACCGACGTCGAGAACTATCCGGGCTTCGCCGAGGCGATCCAGGGGCCGTGGCTGATGGAGCAGATGCGGTTCCAGGCCGAGCATGTCGGTACCACGATCCTGTCGGAGTACATCACCAAGGTCGACCTCAAGGTGCGCCCGTTCCGGCTCGAGGCCGATTCCGGCGAGACCTATTCCTGCGACGCGCTGATCATCGCCACCGGCGCCCAGGCGAAGTGGCTCGGCCTGCCGTCGGAGGCCAAGTTCCAGGGCGGGGGCGTCTCGGCCTGCGCCACCTGCGACGGCTTCTTCTTCCGCGGCAAGCCGGTGGCGGTGGTCGGCGGCGGCAACACCGCCGTCGAGGAGGCCCTGTACCTCGCCAACCTCGCCTCGAAGGTCACGGTGATCCACCGCCGGGACAGCTTCCGCGCCGAGCGCATCCTGCAGGAGCGCCTGTTCAAGCATCCGAACGTCGAGGTGCTGTGGAACCGCGAGATCGACGAGATCTGCGGCACCACCACGCCCGCACCGTCGGTTTCGCACCTGCGCCTCAAGGACACCCGCACCGGCGAGGCCAGCGCGGTGCCGGTCGACGGCGTGTTCGTCGCGATCGGCCACAAGCCGGCGACCGAGGTGTTCGAGGGCCAGCTCGCGATGCGCCACGGCGGCTACCTCAGCGTCCGCCCCGGCACCGCCGAGACCGAGATTCCCGGCGTGTTCGCGGCCGGCGACGTCACCGACGACGTCTACCGCCAGGCGATCACCGCGGCCGGCATGGGCTGCATGGCTGCGCTGGAAGCGGAGAAGTACCTCGCCAACCTCGACATCGGCGAGAGCCCGCGACAGGCCGCCGCCGAGTAAGCGCGAGCTCGTCCACCGGCCCGAATCCCCGTTCGGGCGGGTGAGGACTGCGCGGTTCGGCCCCGCGCCGAGGATCTGTCAACATTTTCTTTTTGCGGCGCCTTGCGCGCGACCATGCTCAGGACGCATGAGTGGCGGGCGTCGCGACGAGGCCGGGCCCGTTCGACCGCAGCCGGGTCCGATGCGTCGCAGCGGGTCCGGGAAACGCCTGCGTCGGTCGACGGCGCGGGTGGCCGGAATGGGGCGCGCGTGCCTCGGCGTCGTCTGGGTGCGTGAGGGAGTCTCGCCGTGGATTGGGACAAGATCCGGATCTTCCTCAACGTCGCGGAAGCCGGCAGCTTCACCCGTGCCGGCGACGACATCGGCCTGAGCCAATCCGCGGTGAGCCGCCAGATCAGCGCCCTGGAGCGCGAGCTGAAGGCGCCGCTGTTCCACCGCCACGCCCGCGGCCTGATCCTGACCGAGCAGGGCGACCTTCTGTTCCGCGCCGCGCGCGACATGAAGCTCCGGCTGGAGAACACCCGCGCCCGCCTCGTCGAGACCAGCGAGCGGCCGTCGGGCGACCTCAAGGTGACCACCACCGTGGGGCTGGGCACCGCGTGGCTCGCCCAGCGCGTCGCCGAATTCCTCGACCTCTACCCGGACGTGCGGATCGAGCTGATCCTGACCAACGAGGAGCTCGACCTCGCCATGCGCGAGGCCGACGTTGCGATCCGCATGCGCCGGCCGGCCCAGCCCGACCTGATCCAGCGCCGGCTGTTCACGGTGCACTACCACGCCTTCGCCAGCCAGGATTACGTCAAGCGCTTCGGCGAGCCCAAGACCGTCGAGGACCTCGACGAGCACCGCCTCGTCTCCTTCGGCGGCAACGAGCCGTCCTACCTGCTGGCGGCGCACTGGCTCGCCAATGTCGGCCGCGAGGGCCGCGAGCGCCGCCCGGTCGCCTTCACCGTCAACAACATCGGCGCGCTGCAGCGGGCGATGGAGACCGGCGCCGGCATCGGCATCCTGCCGGACTACGCGGTCGACGGCGACGACCACCTCGTCCAGGTGCTGCGCGACAGCGAGATGCCGACGCTGGAGAGCTATCTCGTCTATGCCGAGGAGATGCGCACGGTCGCCCGCGTCCAGGCGTTCCGCGACTTCCTCGTCTCAAAGGCGCAGCGCTGGACGTACTGAAGCGCTGGCCGCCACCGCCCTTCCGAGGCGGCTCGGCGGCGCCCGTCGTCGAACGGGCTCCGAAGCGACCCTCGAAGCCAGCCGGATTGGCCGAGGCCGGCGGGTCGGGGCTTCGTCATCGGATCGCGGGGTCGGCGATGGCGCGTACCTCCGGCGCCCGCCTGCAGGCCCGTGGTCCCGGCGGCATCCGCCGATGCGACATCCGACCTGTCCTTGTGCGTCGTATAGGCTTGCATTCTTATCGTCATTTCGGTAATTCCTGAAATGACGAGATCGACGAGGCCGCGGGCATGTCTCTCCTATCCGAGATCGACGCGCTGACGCTTGCGCGGGCGCAGTTCGGGTTCACCGTCGCCTTCCACATCGTCTTCCCGGCCTTCTCGATCGGGCTGGCGAGCTACCTCGCGGTGCTCGAAGGTCTGTGGCTGGCGACCAGCCGCGAGGTGTTCATCAATCTCTTCCACTACTGGCTCAAGATCTTCGCCATCGCTTTCGCGATGGGCGTCGTCTCCGGCCTGGTGATGAGCTATCAGTTCGGCACCAACTGGTCGGTCTATTCCGACAGGACCGGGCCGGTGCTCGGGCCGTTGATGGCCTACGAGGTCATGGCGGCCTTCTTCCTGGAGGCCGGCTTTCTCGGCGTGATGCTGTTCGGCATGAAGAAGGACGGCCGCGGCCTGCACATGCTGGCGACCCTGATGGTGGCGGTCGGCACCGGCTTCTCGGCATTCTGGATCGTATCCGTCAATTCCTGGATGCAGACGCCGGCCGGGTACGGCACGAATGCGCAAGATCAGTTCGTGCCCCTCGATTGGTGGGCGATCGTCTTCAACCCGTCGTTCCCGTATCGGCTCGTGCACATGGTGCTGGCCGCCTACCTGACGACGGCGCTCGTGGTCGGCGGCGTGGGTGCCTGGCACCTGCTGCGGGACCGCGCCAATGCGGGCGCCCGCACCATGTTCTCCATGGCGATGTGGATGCTGGCCTGCGTCGCGCCGCTCCAGATCCTCGCGGGCGATGCCCACGGCCTGAACACGCTCGCGCATCAACCGGCCAAGGTCATGGCGATGGAGGGCCACTTCCGGGGTCATCCGGACGGGGCTCCGCTCATCCTGTTCGGCCTGCCGGACCAGGACGCGGCGACCGTCCGCTACGCGCTGGAGGTGCCCAAGCTCTCGTCGCTGATCCTGAAGCATTCGCTCGACGCCGCCCTCGACGGGCTCGACAGCGTCCCGCGCGCGAATTGGCCGCCGGTGCCGATTGTGTTCTGGTCGTTCCGCATCATGGTCGGGCTCGGCGTCGCGATGCTGGGCGTCGGCCTGTGGAGCCTGTGGGCGCGGTGGCGCGGGCGCCTCTACGAGACGACCTGGCTGCACCGCGTCGCGGTGACGATGGGGCCCGCGGGCTTCGTGGCGGTGCTGGCCGGCTGGATCACGACGGAGGTGGGCCGCCAGCCCTTCACGGTCTACGGCCTGCTGCGCACCGCGCAATCCGCGTCTCCGCTGCAGGTGCCGGCCGTCGCGAGCTCGCTGCTCGCCTTCGTCGTGATCTACCTTTCGGTCTTCGGCATGGGGATCCTCTACATCCTGCGGCTGATGGCGCATGCGCCCCATCGCGGCGAGGAAGGCCCCGAGGTCGGCCTGCCGATCCGCGCCGCCGGCCTCACGCCCGCGCCCGCCGTCGATCCCGATCGCCATCTGCAGCCGGCGGAGTAGGAGCCATGGACGCCGCCTTCGATCTCTCGACGGTCTGGGCCTTCGTGATCGCGTTCGCGGTCTTCGCCTACGTGGTGATGGACGGCTTCGATCTCGGCGTCGGGCTGCTGTTTCCCAGCCTCCGGGCCGGGGAGGAACGCAACGTCGCCATGAACTCGATCGCGCCCGTCTGGGATGGCAACGAGACGTAGCTGGTGCTCGGCGGCGGCGGCCTCTTCGCCGCGTTCCCGCTCGCCTACGCGATCATCCTGCCCGCCCTCTACGCACCGATCGTCGCCATGCTGCTGGGCCTGGTCTTCCGAGGCGTGGCGTTCGAATTCCGCTGGCGCGATCCCCGCCATCGCGCCTTCTGGGACGTCGCCTTCGCGGGCGGCTCGCTGGTCGCCGCCCTGGCGCAGGGCATCGCCCTGGGCGCTCTCCTCCAGGGCATCGCCGTCACCGGGCGCGGCTACGGCGGCGGGCGGTGGGACTGGCTGACGCCGTTCAGCCTGTTCACCGGGATCAGCCTCGTGCTGGGCTACGCGCTCTTGGGCGCCACGTGGCTCGTGATGCGGACCGAGGGAACGACGCGCGAACTCGGCCGACGCATGGCGCTCCGGTTCGGGATCGCCACCATCGCCTGCATCACGGCCGTGAGCGCGGCGACCCCGCTGCTCGACGCCGCCTTCGCCGCCCGCTGGTTCGCCTGGCCGAACGTGTTGCTGACGGCTCAGGTGCCCTTGCTGGTCGTGCTCGGCAGCGTCCTGTTCTTCTGGACGCACATGCGCGGGGCCGAGCGGGCGCCGTTCCTGCTGGCGCTCGGGCTGTTCGGCCTGTCGTATGTCGGTCTGGGAATCAGCATCTATCCCGACATCGTCCCCGGCCGGGTGACGATCTGGGAGGCGGCCTCGCCGAGATCCTCGCAGATCTTCATGCTGGTCGGCGCGGGCGTCCTCATCCCGGTCATCCTAGCCTACACCGCCTACGCGTACTGGGTCTTCCGGGGCAAGGTCGGCGCGGACGGCTACCATTGAGCGGGCTGATGCCGCGTTGGGCCGGCCGGCTCGGCTGGTTCGTGGCCCTCTGGATCGGCGGGGTCGTCGTCGGCGGCGGGATCGCCTTCGTGCTGCGCCTCTGGCTCAAGGCATAGCGGGCGATGCAGCTTCCTCCCCTCGTGCAAGCCTTCGTGCTGCATTTCGGCGAGATGGGCTCCCGCTGGGGCATCAATCGCACGGTCGGCCAGATCTACGCGCTGCTGTTCGTGTCGCCGCAGGGGCTCAATGCCGAGGAGATCGTGGACAAGCTCGGCCTGTCCCGCTCGAACGTGAGCATGGGGCTCAAGGAGCTGCAGGCCTGGAGCCTCGTCCGCCTGCAGCACAGGCCCGGCGACCGCCGCGACTACTTCTCGACCCCGGAGGACATCTGGCAGATCGTCCGGACCCTGGTGGAGGAGCGCAAGAAGCGCGAGATCGACCCGACGCTGACGCTGCTGCGCGAACTGCTGATGGAGGCGGCGAGCGATGACGACGAACGCTACGCCCAGCAACGCCTGACCGAGATGCGCGATCTCTTCGAGTTGTTCGCCGGCTGGTACGGCGACGTGCGCCGCCTCGACACGCAACGCCTCGTGCAGCTTCTGACGCTCGGGGCCCAGGTGCAGAAGGTGCTGGAGATGAAGGAGCGTTTCCTGCCGGGACGGACGGCACGAGGAAAGGCGTCGATCGGCTGACGGCTGCCCGGAGCCGGGCGCGCAACCCGGCGGTCGGTACGTCGCGTGCCGCGAGAGCCTTCATCCGTCGCCGGCGGCGGGCGGCGGGCGCCCCCGGCGCAGGCTCCCGTTCCTCGTCGTCCGGCTTGCGATATGCCGACCGCGACCGGTTCCCGATCGGCCAACGGTTCGAACCCGAGGCATCGCACCGGCTGGCCCTCCGCGCCTCGGCCCGGTAACACCCGGCCGGCCCGCATGGGGGCCGCAATCCGGAGCATCATGTCGACACGGCCGATCGCCTTCGACCTCACCCGCCTCGTCACCCGCCTGCGCCATGCGAGCCCGTCCGGGATCGACCGGGTCGACCTCGCCTATGCCCGCCACGTGCTCGACGGCGCCGGCGCGCGCTTCGGGCTGGTCTCCACCGGCCTCGGGCCGCGCATCCTCGAGCGGGACCACGCGTCCCGCATCGTCGACGCGGTCGCGGACGGCTGGACCGAGGACGTGGTGGCCGAATCCGATCCGGTCTACCGCCGCCTCGAGGCACGGCTCACCGGCCGCCCGGCGGAGGCCGTCGCCGGGCGCGACCAGCGGTCCGGCACGATCCGCCGACGGCGCATCCAGGCCGAGACCGTGTTTGGGATCCTGCGCGCCGCACCGATCTCGGCCCTGCCGGAGGGCAGCCTCTACCTGCACACCTCGCACCTGCGCCTCGACAAGCCGGAGCGCTTCGACTGGCTCTACACCCGCACCGACGTGCGGCCGGCGTTCTTCGTCCACGACCTGATCCCGATCACCCATCCCGAATACGGCCGCCCCGGCGAGGCCGAGCGCCACCGCCAGCGCCTGCGGACCATCGGCCGGCACGCAGCCGCCATCGTCGTGAATTCCGCCGATACCGGCGAGCGGACGCTGGCGCACCTCGCCGCCGACGGGTTCGGGCGTCCGCCGCTCGCGGTCGGCCATCTCGGCGTCGAGCCGGCCTTCGGGCGCGACGGCCCGCGCTTCGTCCCCGACCGGCCGACCTTCCTCGTCTGCGGCACGATCGAGCCGCGCAAGAACCATCTGCTGCTGCTCCATCTCTGGCGGGAGCTCGCCGAGCGCCACGGCCCGACCACGCCCCGGCTCGTGCTGGTCGGGCGCCGCGGCTGGGAGGCCGAGAACGTCGTTGACCTGCTGGAGCGCTGCGAGGCGATCCGCCCGCACGTCGTCGAGGTCTCCGGGCTCTCGACCCACGGCCTCGCCGCGCTCACGCGGAGCTGCACGGCGCTGCTGATGCCGTCCTTCACCGAAGGCTACGGCATCCCGATCGTGGAGGCGGCGGCGTCCGGCGTGCCGGTGGTCGCCTCCGGAATTCCGGTCCACCGCGAGATCGCCGAGGGCTTCGCAGCCTTCCTCGACCCCCTCGACGGCCTCGGCTGGGGGCGGGCGGTCGAGGATCTGAGCCGGCCGGGCTCCGGGCTTCGCCAGACGCTGGCCCAGCGTCTCGACGGCTACGCCGCGCCGACCTGGGCGGCGCATTTCGAGCAGGCCGACGCGCTGCTCGATGCGCTCTGATCCGCAGCGCGCCTTCGGCGGCGTGTTGCACCGCGGACGGCTGACGAATAAGGAAAAGCGTCAGCCCGCGCGGCCGGCCTCTCTCCCAGGGAATCGTTCGATGCGTGTTGTCGACCTCGACCGCGATGCGATCAAGCAGGGTCTCGCCGACGGGTCGATGCTGGTGATCGACGTGCGCGAGCCGCACGAATACGAGAACGGCCACATCCCCGGAGCGGTGATGCACCCGCTTTCGAGCTTCGATCCGGCGGCGGTGGCCGCTCTGATCGAGGCGGACGGGCGCCGCGCGGTCTTCTCCTGCGGCTCCGGCGTGCGCTCGGTCCACGCGCTCAACGCGATGCAGCAGACCGGGCTCGGCCTCACGGAACACTACAAGGGCGGCTATCGCGACTGGTCGTCGGCCGGTGAAGCGATTGAGTAGACCCGTCGAAGCACGGCCGCATGCGCGTCGCCCGGTCGGTCGCGGCGAAGCCATGTGCGGTGTCGCACAACCTGTGCGCGCTGCGGGGAATAGGTGGCGGGCTGCTGGGGAACCATCCATGTACAAGCGTCGGCTCGCAAGCCTCATCGTGATCGCCGCGGCGCTCGCCGCGCCGCAGGCCCGTGCCCAGGCGCCGGGCGGCCCGCCGCCGAAGGTGACGGTCGCCAAGCCCGTGGTCCGCGAGATCATCGAGCAGGACCAGTATACCGGCCGCTTCGACCCGATCGAGTTCGTCGAGGTCCGCGCGCGGGTGACGGGCTACCTCGAGAAGATCAACTTCACGGACGGCGCCACGGTGAAGAAGGGCGACGTGCTCTTCGTTATCGACCGGCGGCCCTACAAGGCGGCCCTGGAGCAGGCGCAGGCCTCGCTGACCTCGGCCAAGGCCCGCCTCTCGTTCTCGCAGACCGACCTAGAGCGCGCGCAGACCCTGTCGAAGGGCGGCAACATCTCCGAGCAGGTCACCGACCAGCGCCGCCAGGCCTCGCAGACCGCGCAGGCCGACGTCGACAGCGCCGAGGCGGCGCTCCGCAACGCCCAGTTGAACTTCGACTTCTCGGAAGTGAAGTCGCCGATCAACGGGCGGATCAGCCAGCGCCTCGTGACCGAGGGCAACATCGTCATCACCGACCAGACGATGCTGACCACGATCGTCTCGCTCGATCCGATCTACTTCTCCTTCACCGTCGACGAGAAGTCTTTCCTGAAGTACCAGGGCTCGCTCGGCATCGGCATGGGCCAGACCCAGCGCGGCAAGGGCGTCCCGATCCTGATCGCCCTGTCGGGCGAGGCCAAGCCGACCCGCAAGGGCACCCTCGACTTCGTCGACAACCGCGTCGACAACTCCACCGGCACGATCCTCCTGCGCGCCACGGTCGAGAACGCCGACGGCTTCATCAAGCCGGGCCTGTTCGGCATCGTCTCGATGCCCGCGACGAAGCCGTTCCAGGGCGTCATGATCCCGGACGAGGCGGTCGCCGCCAACCAGGACAAGCGCATCGTCTACCTCGTCGGCGAGGACGGGACGGTGACGGCCAAGGACGTGAAGCTCGGCCCCAAGGTCGACGGCTACCGCGTGATCCGCGACGGCCTGAAGGGCGACGAGACCATCGTGGTCAACGGCACCTCCCGCGTGCGCCCCGGCGCCAAGGTCTCGCCGGAATCGATCACGCTGCCGCCGAGCAAGACCTGAGGCCGTCCGCGGTCTCGAGCGTACGAGCGGCACCGGTCCCGACCGGTGCGGCGCCATCGACGACGCCGGTCGCCGGCTCCGCGAGGGGCGGCGACCCAGAGGTTTGACCGATGCGTTTTGCCCACTTCTTCGTCGATCGGCCGATCTTCGCGTCGGTCACGTCGATCATCTTCCTGCTCCTCGGCTTCGTCGCCTACGAGAGCTTGCCGGTCTCGCAATATCCCGAGATCGTCCCGCCCACGGTCACCGTGCGCGCGAGCTTCCCCGGCGCCAACGCCGAGACGGTGGCCGCGACGATCGCGACGCCGATCGAGCAGGAGGTGAACGGCGTCGACAACATGCTCTACATGACGTCGCTGTCGACCAACGACGGCAACATGCTGCTGACCGTCACCTTCAAGGTCGGCACCAACCTCGATATCGCCAACGTTCTGGTGCAGAACCGGCTCTCGGTGGCGCAGCCGCGCCTGCCGCCGGACGTGCGCAACCTCGGCGTCACCGTGCGCAAGGCCTCGCCCGACCTGATGCTGGTCGTGCACCTGCTCTCGCCGAACAAGACCTACGACCAGAACTACCTGGCCAACTACATCTACCTGAACATCCGTGACGAGATGCTGCGCCTGGACGGCGTCGGCGACATCACGATCTTCGGCGGCAACGAGTACGCCGAGCGCATCTGGCTCGACCCGAACAAGCTCGCCGCCTACGGGCTCTCCACCACCGACGTGACCACGGCGCTGCAGGAGCAGAACGTGCAGGTCGCCGCCGGCGCGCTCAACGCGCCGCCCGCCCAGACCGGCGAGGCGTTCCAGCTCGTGGTGCAGTCGCAGGGGCGCTTCCAGACGCCGGAGGAGTTCGCCGACGTCATCGTCAAGGCGACCAACGGCCGCCTGGTGCGCGTGAAGGACGTCGCCCGCACCGAGATGGGCCAGAAGGACTACACCACCAACTCCTTCCTGAACGCGACGCCGGCGGTGGGCATCGGCGCATTCCAGCGCCCGGGCACCAACGCGCTCGACGCGGCGGCCTCCGTCAAGAAGGTGATGGAGAACCTGAAGAAGAACTTCCCGCCCGACGTCGAGTACCGCATCGCCTACAACCCGACCGAGTTCATCGAGGAGTCGATCCAGGAGGTCTACAAGACCCTGTTCGAGGCCGTCGGCCTCGTGGTGATCGTGATCCTGGTGTTCCTCCAGAGCTGGCGCACGGCGCTGATCCCGGTGATCGCGATCCCCGTCTCGCTCGTCGGCACCTTCGCGGCGATGTCGGCCTTCGGGTTCTCGCTGAACAACCTCACCCTGTTCGGGCTGGTGCTCGCCATCGGCATCGTCGTCGACGACGCGATCGTCGTGGTCGAGAACGTCGAGCGCAACATGGAGGAGGGGCTGTCGCCGGGCGAGGCTGCGCACAAGACCATGGACGAGGTCGGCTCGGCCGTCGTCGCCATCGCGCTCGTGCTGGCCGCGGTGTTCATCCCGACCGCCTTCATCCCCGGCATTTCGGGCCAGTTCTACAAGCAGTTCGCGCTGACGATCGCCGCCTCGACGATTATCTCCGCCTTCAACTCGCTGACCCTGTCGCCGGCACTCTGCAAGCTGCTCCTGGTGCCCCACCCCGCCCGCAAGCAGCCGAAGTTCTTCCTTACGCGGTTCATCGCCTGGCTCGCCGACCTGTTCAACCGCGGCTTCGAGGCGCTCTCGAACGGCTACGCCCGGGTCGTCGGCCTGCTCACCGGCTACAGCGTCGGCATCGTCGCCGTGATGGTGTTCTACGGCTTCGTCATCTTCGGCACGATCCACCTCGTGCAGACGACGCCGACGGGCTTCATCCCCGACCAGGACCAGGGCTACCTCATCGGCGTGGTCCAGCTGCCGGCCGGCGCCTCGCTCGACCGCACCACCGAGACGGTGAACCGGGCGGCGGCGGAAGCGCGCAAGATCGACGGCGTGACCAACACCGTCATCATCGCCGGCTTCGACGGCGCAACCTTCACCAACACCACCAACTCCGGCGTGATGTTCATCACGCTGGCCGGCGCCAAGGAGCGCGCCACCCACGGGCGCAGCGCGGCGGTGATCACCGGCGAGGTGCTGAAGGCCACCGCCAACATCCAGGAGGCGCGGGTCATCGTCATCCCGCCGCCGCCGGTGCGCGGCCTCGGCAACGGCGGCGGCTTCAAGATGCAGGTCGAGAGCCGGCAATCCTCGGAGACCGGGCCGCTGCTGGCCGCCGCCGGCGAGCTGATCGGCCAGGCCAACCAGAGCAGCGACGTGCAGCGGGTGTTCACCACCTTCGGCAACGACACGCCGCAGCTCTACCTCGACATCGACCGCACGATCGCGCGGATGCTGAACGTGCCGCTGGCCAACGTCTTCGCCTCGGTGCAGGCGGACCTGGGCGGCGCCTACGTCAACGACTTCAACACGCTCGGCCGCATCTACCAGGTGCGCCTGCAATCCGATGCCGCCTACCGGACCTCGCAGCAGGACATCTCGCAGATCAAGGTCCGCTCCTCCACCGGCGCGCTGGTGCCGCTGGGGACCCTGGCCTCGCTGCGCACCGTCGCCGGCCCGCAGATCGTGCAGCGGTTCAACCTGTACTACTCGGTGCCGGTGCAGGGCGTGGCCAAGCCCGGCGTCTCGACCGGCCAGGCGCTCACCGCCATGGAGGAGATCGCCGCCAAGGCGCTGCCCGAGGGCTACGCCTACGACTGGACCGAGATCGCCTACCAGCAGAAGGCCACCGGCAACACGGCGGTCTACGTGTTCGCGCTGGGCATCCTGCTGGTGTTCCTGGTGCTCGCCGCGCAGTACGAGAGCTGGGCGCTGCCGATCTCGATCCTGATGGTGGTGCCGACCGGGGTGCTGGCCGCCTTGTTCGGCGTGCAGCTGCGCGGGCAGGACAACAACATCCTGACCCAGATCGGCCTGATCGTGCTGATCGGTCTCGCGGCGAAGAACGCCATCCTGATCGTCGAGTTCGCCCACGACATCGAGGAGGCGGAGCACAAGGGCCCCGTCGCCGCCGCGATCCAGGCCTGCCGCCTGCGCCTGCGCCCGATCCTGATGACCGCCTTCGCCTTCATCCTCGGCGTGCTGCCGCTGGTGATCGCCACCGGCCCCGGCGCCGAGATGCGCCAGGCGCTGGGCACCGCGGTGTTCTTCGGGATGATCGGCGCGACCTTCTTCGGCCTGTTCCTGACGCCGGTCTTCTACGTGATGATCCGGAACATCGTGATCTGGGTGGGCAAGAAGCGCGGCAAGACCACCGACGACGGCCACGGCGGCGCCCCGGCGCACGCGGCGCCCGCGCATACCTGATCCGGCCCGACGCCGGCGACCTTCGCGGCCCGCAGGGCGTGTCCATTGGGCACGGCCTGCGGGCCGCAACCGTTTGCGCCGCAACCGCTTGTCGCTGCGGTACGTCGGGGGAAGTCGCGCATGGCACGGGTCGCAGTCGTCACAGGGGGCACCGCCGGGATCGGCCTGGCCACCGCCCACCTGTTCGCGTCCCGCGGCTGGTCGGTGGCGGTGATCGCCCGCGACGAGGCCCGGCTGCGCGCGACCGCCGCCGCCCTCGCGGCTTACGGCCGCCCGGTGCTGACGATCTCGGCCGACGTGTCGGATGCCGAGGCGGTCGACGCCGCCGCCGCCCGGATCGAAGCCGAGCTCGGGCCGGTCCGCGCCTGGGTCAACAACGCGATGTCGACGGTGGTGAGCCGGGCCGACCGGATCACGCCGGCCGAGTACCGCCGCGTCACCGAGACGACCTATCTCAGCCAGGTCTACGGCACGCTCGCCGCCCTGCGCTTCATGAAGCCGCGCGACCGCGGGGCGATCATCCAGGTCTCGTCCGGGCTGGGCTACCGCGCTGCGGCGCTGCAGGCGCCGTACTGCGCGGCCAAGTTCGCCGTCTCGGGCTTTACCGATTCGCTGCGCTGCGAGCTGATCCACGACAAGTCCGCGGTCTCGCTCAGCGTGATCTACCTGCCGGCGGTCAACACCCCGCAATACCGCTGGACCCGCAACCGGACCGGCCGCGACCAGAATGCGCCGGACCCGGTCTACGATTCGCGCCTGTGCGCCGAGGCCATCGTCTACGCCGCCGAGCATCCGCGCCGCGAGGTCTGGGTCGGCCGCAGCACGGTGATGATGGCGGCGGCCCAGGCCCTGGTCCCGGGCTATGCCGACCGGAAGGCCGCCGAGATGTGGCCCAAGCAGATGGCCGACGAGGACCTGCCGTACCGGGCCGGCAACCTCGACGCCCCGGTGCCGGGCGACGTCGGCATCGACGGGCGCTTCGGCGCCCGGACCAAGCGCACCCGCTCCGCGTTCTGGACCAGCCGGGAGCGCGACCTGCTCATGGCGGGCCTGGCCGGAATCGCCCTGGCGGGGCTCGCGAGCGCCGCGGCGGTGGCGCGTTCCCCGCGGCGGCTGCTGCCGCGGCCCTGACGGGCTCCCGTTCCGGCGGGGCGCCTGATAGGAACCCCGCACCATCCCCACTGCCACGAGGCGACGCGTGCCCGGATACCTGCCCTTTGCCGGCGCCCTCGATCTGCCGGCCTACGTTTGCGACAATTGCGGCTTCTGGCAGCGCCACTTCGAGACCCCGCCGGCCTGCCCGATGTGCCTCGACGCCCGCCACGTCGTGCCGCAGGACGGCTGGCGCTTCTGGACGAAGCACGAGGCGCAGGCGCGCTTTCCCTGCCATTGGCAGGAGCTTGAGCCGGGCGTCTGGCGGTTCTGGAACGAGCCGGTATCGGGCATTGGCCCGTCGAGCTACCTGATCTGCACGGAGGCCGGCAACATGGGCTTCGAGGGCTGCCCGGTCTTCAGCGAGGCGGCGCTCGACCACATCGCCGCTTTGGGCGGCATGCAGGTGCTCTCGGCCTCGCACCCGCACGCCTACGGGGCGCTGGTGCAGCTGCAGGACCGGTTCGACCCGGAGCTGTGCCTGCCCGCCGCCGACTTCGCCTGGAGCGCCGCGCTGCAGGTCTCGTGGCCCTACGACGACTTCCTCGAGCCGCTGCCGGGCCTCGAGCTCCACCGCACCGCCGGCCACTTCGACGGCCACGCCGTGCTGTTCGATCGCCGGCGGAAGATCTGCTTCTGCGGCGACGCTTTGAAGTTCGAGCTGGACCCGGAGGATTTCCGCCGCGCCGTGACGATCTCGGCGCACAAGGCCTTCGTGCGCGGCGTGTCGCTGACGACGAACGAGCTTCGCCATTACCGCGACGTGTTCGCCCGCCTCGACTTCACCCAGACCTGGACCCCGTTCGAGCCCGCCGCCAATTGCGGGCGTGCCGAGGTCCTGGCGCTGATCGACGAGATGCTGGCGACGCGGCCGCACGCGGCGCCGGTGCGGTTGGACGGCCTGCGGCGGTAACGCCGCTTTCCTCCCTCCGCAAAGGGGGGAGGGAGGTGCGCGTCAGCGCTTGGTGTTCCCCGCCGTCTGCCCGAACATCACCTTCTTGGCGTCCTCGCTCATGGTCTTGCCGTGGTCGGGGTTGACATCCGGGGCGCGGGCGTAGGCGGCCTTGGTGGCGGGGCGCTCGGCGATGGCGTGGAACCAGCGCTTCAGGTTCGGGTGATCGTCGAGGGTCTGGCCCTGCTTCTCCCACGGGACGATCCAGGGATAGGCCGCCATGTCGGCGATGCCGTAATCGCCGGCGACGAAGTCGCGGTCGGCGAGCCGTCGGTCGAGGACGCCGTAGAGCCGGTTGGTCTCGTTGACGTAGCGGTTGATCGCGTAGGGGATCTTCTCGGGGGCGTATTGCGAGAAGTGGTGGTTCTGGCCGAGCATCGGGCCGAGGCCCCCCATCTGCCAGAACAGCCATTGCAGCGCCTCCTGCCGGCCGCGGAGGTCCGTGGCCAGGAACCGGCCGGTCTTCTCGGCGAGGTAGAGCAGGATCGCGCCCGACTCGAACAGCGTGATCGGCGCGCCGCCGTCGGCCGGCGCGTGGTCGACGATCGCCGGCATGCGGTTGTTCGGCGCGATCTTCAGGAAGCCGGGATCGAACTGCTCGCCCTTGCCGATGTTGACCGGCTTGATCGTGTAGGGGAGGCCGACCTCCTCGAGGAACATCGTCACCTTGTGACCGTTCGGGGTCGGCCAGTAGTAGAGATCGATCATCGAAACATCCTCAGGTGACGTGGACCGTCGCGCCCTCGATGCCGCAGGTGGGTCGGATGGGCCGCGGATCAAGCGGCGTTCGGCACGGGGCGCCTCTGGGACCGCCCGCGCATCGGTCATACCGCAGGGACCACGTTGGCCGTCGGCCTTTCGCAATCGTATCTTCGTCTTCACGCCGCCATCGATCAAATGCGCGGCAATCCTCGGCCGTTTCCTTTAGGCCCGCCATGGTTTGAGTCGCGTCATCGGGGAGGCGGGTCATGATCAGCGCGACGTCGATCAGCAGTGCCGGCCTTGCTGCCGCGTCGCAGAGGTTCGAGTCGACCGCCACGCGCGTGGCCGAGATCGGGACGAGCCTTCCGAGCGCGGCCCAGGTCGACCTGTCGAGCACGGCCGTCCGGCTGATCGAGGACAAGGCCGCCTTCGCGGCCAACGCGGCGGTCCTGCGCGCGTCCGACGCGATGGAGCGGACGGTCCTCGACATCCGCGTCTAGGGCCGCGACACCGATCGAACCTTGCCCGCGCCCCGGCGAACCCGTAAGACCGATGGCATGTCGGGGTGTAGCGCAGTCTGGTAGCGCACCTGGTTTGGGACCAGGGGGTCGTAGGTTCGAATCCTATCGCCCCGACCATCGATTTCCGGAGCGGTGTCTGAAGGCCATGTCGAGCGCCCGCATCTTCCAGCCGTCGAAGGACGCGTCCCAGTCGGGGACGGCCCGGACCAAGGTCTGGCACCTCGAGTTCGACCAGACCGCGCCGCGCGAGACCGACCCGCTGATGGGCTGGACCGGCTCGGGCGACATGCTGCAGCAGGTCCACCTCAAGTTCGAGTCCCTCGAGGATGCGGTCGCCTACGCCAAGAAGGCCGGCATCGCCTACCGCGTCGAGGAGCCGAAGACGGCCCCCCCGCGCAAGGGGCTGTCCTACTCCGACAATTTCAAGTTCAACCGCACGGCGCCCTGGACGCACTGACCGGGACGCGCCGAGCCGATCGGCTCAGGCCTCGTCCTTGCGCGCCTTCCAGGCCGCGTAGGGCGCGGTCGCGTCTGGCACGTCGAGGTGCTTCAGCCGCATCGGCTGCGCGTCGAGCGGGCGGCACAGCTCGGCGTAGATCTCGGCGCCGAGCAGCCCGAACTCGCCGGCCGTGGCGGCGGCGTTGGCGAAGTAGCCCTCGCGGATGCCCGACAGCCGCATCGCGGCGTGGCACATCGGGCAGGGCTGGCCGCTGGCGTACATCACGCTGCCGGACAGGTCGCGGCTGTTGAGGCGCCGGCTCGCCTCGCGCAGCGCCACCATCTCGGCATGGCCGGTCGGGTCGTTGGTGGTGTGGACGTTGTTGGCGACCCGGGCCAGGACCTCGTCGCCGCGCACCAGGACGGCGCCGTAGGGCGTGCCGCCGTCGCAGACGTTGTCGGCGGCCAACTGCACCGCCTCGCTCAGGTACCGTGCGTGATCGCTCATGATGGTCGGTCCTCCCGGATGCGGTCGGGAACGCCCAGGGGCGGAGAACGGTTCGATCCCGCCGCTCAGAACGCGTAGCGCACGGTGCAGTACGGCATCGTCTCCGCGAGCACCGCCTTGAAGCGGGTGAGCCAGCGGCCCTTCCAGCCGGCGCGGTAGCGGACGTTGGCGCCCCCGCCTTCGGAGACCTTGGCCTCCTGGATGTCGGGCCGCCACAGCAGCTCCTCGGCGCGCGGGTGCCAGCCGAGATTGACCGCGTGCAGGCCGGCATTGTGGGTCAGCAGGATGATCTCGCACTTGAGCTGGGCCTTGGCGGCGTCCGACAGCGTGCCGTCGATCTCGGCGAACAAGGCCCGCCAATCCGCCTCCCAGCCCTCGTAGAGAATGACCGGCGAGAAGTTGACGTGGACCTCGTAGCCCGCGGCCACGAAGTCGTCGATCGCCGCGATCCGCTCCGCGATCGGCGTCGTGCGCACGTCGACCACCTTGGCGATCCGTGCCGGCATCAGCGAGAATCGGATGCGGGTGCGCCCCTGCGGGTCGTAGGCGAGCAGGTCGCGGTTCACCGCCTTGGTCGCGAACGAGCCCTTGGCGTTGGGCAGGGTGCGGAACAGCGCGACGAGGTCGCGGACGTTGTCGCATATCGCCGCGTCGACCGAGAGGTCGCCGTTCTCGCCGATGTCGTAGACCCAGGCGGCGGGATCGATGGTGTCGGGCTCCGGCAGCGCGCCCTGCTTCCGGGCATGCCGCGCGATCGCCGCGCAGGCCGCCTCGACGTTCACGAACAGCGAGATCGGGTTGGAAAACCCCTTGCGCCGCGGCACGTAGCAGTAGGCGCAGGCCATGGCGCAGCCGTTCGAGGTCGAGGGCGCGATGAAGTGGGCGCTGCGGCCGTTGGGCCGCATCGTCAGCCCCTTCTTCACCCCGAGCACCAGCGTCGAGCGCTTGATCCGGACCCAGTCCTCGACCGAGCCCTCGTTACCGTGGAGCGCCGGGATGTTCCAGTGCGAGGGCACCGGGATGCGCGTCGCGTCCGGGTAGCGCGCCAGGATCTCGCGCCCGCGCGGAAACGTCTCCACCGCGGGCTCGTGATAGATCGTGGAGATGTCGAGGAGGTCGCCGATCGAGGCCATGCGGGGTCCGGCGGCCCGGAACGCGGCCGCCCCTGCGATATGGGGCGCCGGCTCAGAGCCGCGAGAGCAGGTCGGCCTTCTTCTCGGCGAACTCGGCCTCGGTCAGCACCCCGCGGCCGTGAAGCTCGGCGAGCCGCTCGATCTTCGTGAACACGTCCCCGTCGCCCGACGAGTCCGGCGCCGTAGCAGGAGCGGAGGCAGGGGCCGAAGCGGGAGAAGCGTCGTGCGCGGGCGTCGGCGCGTCCGGCGCGAGGCGGCGCAGCGTATCGAGGGCGATGCTGCCCTGCGGCCCGGTGAAGCGCAGGGCGCCGTCGGACTGGGAGACCCCCGAGATCTGGTGCTCGCCGGTGTCGTAGAGCGCGACCCCGGCGTCGGACTCGATCGCCAGGCGCCGCGTCTCCGGGAAGTAGGCATAGCGCAGGCCGTTCTGGGCGCCCGCGCTCGACGGCCGGCCGAGGCCCGCCGGCCACCACTCGCCGCCGCCGCGGCCGCCCGCGGCCCGGCCGCTCCCGCTCCAGCCGCCCGGGGGCAGGGCGTCGGCCAGCTCGGCGCAGAGGCCGGCGACGCGGGCTTTCAGCTCCGCGTCGAACATCCGCCCGACCATGACCATGCCGCCGGAGAACCACTGGCCCATGCCGCCGAGCTCCGGGTGGTCGAACTGCGCCATCGTGCCGTTGCCGGCCTCCAGCGCCCGCATCAGATGGCGCACCGCTTCGAGGCTGACGCCGTGGCGATCCGCCACGATCTGCAGCCCGGAGGCGTGGTCGGGGCCCTCGTCGTTGTGTGCCTCAAGGGTCATGCGGGCTGCTCCGGGGGACGCGATGCGCCGAGGCGCTGCTGGGGGCCGCGTGTGCCGGGCCTCGTGCCCGGGGCGAGCCCGCACTATGCCGCGGTCGGCGGAGCGGTGGAAGAACCCGGGCTGCGCAAAAATGCCAGGCCCGCGAACGGTTTCCGCCCGAACCTTCGGCACCCCTCGCTGCGCTGCAAAAATTTCGCGCACGGCGGAGCTTCGCCCACGGACGCACGTTCACAAAATGGCCCGGGGGCCCCGCTGCCGAGCGTCAGGCAGCGGTCGTCGTGATGCGGCCCCGGCCGCCGGAGTGAACATGGCCGACCATAACCGCTACGCAGCCTCGACCCGTCCCGTTCGTTCGCGCATCCAGGAAGGCAAGCCCTATCCCCGCGGCGCGACCTGGGACGGCCTCGGCGTGAACTTCGCCGTCTTCTCCGCCCATGCGACCAAGGTCGAGCTCTGCCTGTTCGACGAGTCCGGCGAGAAGGAGATCGAGCGGATCGCGCTGCCCGAATACACCGACGAGGTCTGGCACGGGTACCTGCCCGACGCGCGCCCCGGCACGATCTACGGCTACCGCGTCCACGGCCCCTACGAGCCCAAGGCCGGGCACCGCTTCAACCACAACAAGCTGCTGATCGACCCCTACGCCAAGGGGCTCGTCGGCTCGATCACCTGGAACCCGGCCCTGTTCGGCTACCAGATGGAGACCGGCGACGACCTGACCTTCGACGAGCGCGACAGCGCGCCGTTCACCCGTCGCAGCCAGGTCATCGACCCGGCCTTCACCTGGGGCGCCTACCGCAAGCCGAACATCCCCTGGGAGAAGACCATCATCTACGAGGCCCACGTGAAGGGCCTGACCAAGAACCATCCGCGGGTGTCCGAGCGCCTGCGCGGCACCTATGCGGGCCTCGGCAACCCCGACGTGCTCGACTACATCAAGAGCCTCGGCGTCACCGCGGTGGAGCTGCTGCCGGTCCACGCCTTCGTTCAGGACGACTACCTGCAGGAAAAGAACCTGGTCAATTACTGGGGATACAACACGATCTCGTTCTTCACCCCCGCGCGGCGCTACGCGGCGGTGCCGGACTTCGCCTTCTCCGAGTTCAAGGAGATGGTCGCGCGCCTGCACGGCGCCGGCCTCGAGGTGATCCTCGACGTGGTCTACAACCACACCGCCGAGGGCAACGAGAAGGGCCCGACCCTGTCGTTCAAGGGGATCGACAACGCCTCCTACTACCGGCTGCTGCCGGGGCAGGAGCGCTACTACATCAACGACACCGGCACCGGGAACACCTTCAACCTCTCGCATCCGCGCGTGCTGCAGCTCGTCATGGACAGCCTGCGCTACTGGGCGACCGAGATGCGCGTCGACGGCTTCCGCTTCGACCTCGCCACCATCCTGGGCCGCGAGCCGCACGGCTTCGACGAGGGCGGCGGCTTCCTCGACGCCTGCCGCCAGGACCCGGTGCTGAACGACGTGAAGCTCATCGCCGAGCCGTGGGATTGCGGCCCGGGCGGCTACCAGGTCGGCGGCTTCCCGCCGGGCTGGGCCGAGTGGAACGACCGCTTCCGCGACGACGTCCGCGGCTACTGGAAGGGCGACGAGGGTCTGCTGCCCGATCTCGCCAACCGCATCACCGGCTCGGCCGACAAGTTCAACAAGCGCGGGCGCAAGCCCTGGGCCTCGGTGAACTTCCTCACCGCGCATGACGGCTTCACCCTGCACGACACGGTCGCCTACAACGACAAGCACAACGAGGCCAACGGCGAGAACAACCGCGACGGCCATTCGCACAACCTCTCGTACAATTACGGCGTCGAGGGACCGACCGACGACCCGGCGATCCGCGCCGTGCGCCTGCGCCAGATGCGCAACATGCTGGCGACCCTGTTCCTGTCGCACGGCACGCCGATGCTGCTGGCCGGCGACGAGTTCGCGCGGACGCAGAAGGGCAACAACAACGCCTACTGCCAGGACAACGAGGTCTCGTGGATCGACTGGGGGGCGATCGGCGCCGAGGAGCGCGATCTCGCCGAGTTCACCCAACGCCTGATCCTGCTGCGCAACGCGCTTCCGATCCTGAGCCGCGGCCGCTTCCTCACGGGCCGGTACGACGAGGAGTTCGGCGTCAAGGACGTGACCTGGCTGCGTCCGGACGGGGCCGAGATGGGGTCCGAGAACTGGACCGACGGCGGCGCGCGTTCGCTCGCGGTGCTGCTCGACGGGCGGGCCCAGGCGACCGGCGTTCACCGCCGCGGCGGTGATGCCACCCTGCTCATCATGTACAACGCCTACCACGACCTCGTGCAGTTCACCCTGCCGGAATCGGTCGGCGGATCGGCCTGGACGCGCCTGCTCGACACCAACCTGCCCGACAGCCAGGAGATCGCGAGCTTCGCCTCGGGCGAGCGCTACGACGTCACCGGCCGCTCGATGCTGATGTTCGTGCTGAAGCCGGACGACACGCCCGGCGACGCGGTGACGGAGATGGAGCGGTCCTACCAGCACGTGATGCAGGCCTTCGAGCGGGCCAACATCCACGAGGTCCACTTCCACCTCGACGAATCCGATCGCTGATTTCGGCGTCTTCCCCTCGGGCGGACGATCTGCCACGAGGGGCTGAATACAAAAATCGGACGATCGCGGGCCGCCGTGCGTTGGGTATCGACGCGCGGCGGCGACGCGTCTGACGGTCATGCGTCGAGGGATCCATCATCCATGCCCAAGATACTGCTGGTCGAAGATCACGAGGAGATCTGGGATTTCCTGTCCCGCCGGCTCAAGCGTCGCGGGTACGAGGTGATCCTGGCCCATGACGGCGAGGCCGGGGTGCAGCAGGCGCGCTCGGGGCGCCCCGACGTGATCCTGCTCGACATGAACCTGCCGATCCTCGACGGCTGGTCGGCGGCGCGCGCGCTGAAGTCCGGCAGCGACACCCGCGGCATCCCGATCATCGCGCTCACCGCCCACGCCATGTCGGGCGACCGCGACAAGGCGATCCAGGCCGGCTGCGACGACTACCACCCGAAGCCCGTCGATTTCTCGAAGCTGCTCAGCCAGATCAGCGCGGCGTTGGGCGAGACGGCGTCGGCCTGAGGCGGGCCATTCTTCCCTCCCCCCTGGAGCGGGGGAGGGTGGGCCTCGCGTCGGCGAGGGTCGGGAGAGGGGAGCGACCTCTCCGGACAACGCGCTCCCTTCTCCCGACCCGCTTCGCGGGCCACCCTCTCCCGCAGGGGGGGGAGGGAAGAGGCGGCGGCGGACTTCAGCGTAACCGGAGCGTAATCCCATGAGCGACGATCCCGTCACCGCGCAGCGCCTCAAGAACGGCCTGCCGGTCTTCGTCGCGCTGGCCTCGTTCCTCCTCGTCGTCGCGGTGATGGCGGCGCTGTATTTCGGGCGCGACATCCTCGTTCCGGTGACGCTGGCGATCCTGCTGAGCTTCGTCCTGGTGCCGGCGGTGCGCCTGCTCGGGCATATCCGCGTGCCGCGGGTGCCGGCGGTGCTGCTCGTCGTCGTGGTGGTGTTCGGCGCGCTGTTCGGGATCGGAACCCTGATCGCGCGCGAGGGCGGCCAGCTCGTGTCCGACCTGCCGCGCTATTCCCTGGTGATGCAGGACAAGATCAAGTCCCTGCGCGGGGCGACCGCCGACACCGGCACGCTGTCGCGGATCGTTGACGTGTTCCAGGACCTAAGCGCGACGCTGTCGCCGCCGCCGCCGCCCGAGCTGAAGGGCGATCCGGGCACCGCCGGGCATCCGCTCACCGTCGAGATCCGCGCGGCGCGGGCCGGCTTCGTCGAGAACCTCCAGACCTTCGCCGGGCCGATCCTGCACCCGCTGGCCACCACCGGCCTGATCCTGATCTTCACGATCTTCATCCTGCTCCAGCGCGAGGACCTGCGGAACCGGATGATCCGGCTGGCCGGCGGCTCGGGCGACCTGCGCCGCACCACCGCGGCGATCGACGACGCGGCGCGTCGCCTCAGCCGGTTCTTCCTGGCGCAGCTCGCCCTCAACGTCGCCTTCGGCGTGGTGATCGGCGTCGGGCTGTGGCTGATCGGCGTGCCGAGCCCGACCTTGTTCGGGGTGCTCGCGGCGATCCTGCGCTTCGTGCCCTATATCGGCGCCGCGATCAGCGCCCTGCTGCCGCTGGTGCTGGCGGCCTCGGTCGATCCGGGCTGGACCATGGTGATCGCCACCGCGGCCCTGTTCCTGGTGGTCGAGCCGATCGCCGGCCACGTGATCGAGCCGCTGCTCTACGGGCACTCCACCGGGCTCTCGCCGATCGCGGTCATCCTCTCGGCGACCATCTGGACCTTCCTGTGGGGGCCGATCGGCCTCGTGCTCGCCACCCCGCTCACCGTCTGCCTCGTTGTGCTCGGCCGCCACGTCGACCGGCTCTGGTATCTCGACGTGCTGCTCGGCGACCAGCCGGCCCTCGATCCGCCGGAGATCTTCTACCAGCGCATGCTCGCCAACGATCCGGCCGAGGCGATTGACCAGGGCCGGCAGTTCCTCAAGGAGCGGGCGCTCGTCACCTACTACGACGAGGTCGTGCTCGCCGGCCTCAGGCTGGCGCAGGAGGACCTGTCGCGCGGGACGCTCGACCGGGAGCGCCAGGGCGAGGTCGGCGCCGCGATCCGCACCGTGGTCGCGCGGCTCGGCACCACGCCGGTGGCCCGGCGCCCCGGCAGGGGCAAGGCCCGCACCGGGAGCTCCGAGGCCGCCGCCGCCGTCGCCGCGGCGGGGCCGGACCGCAAGGTCGCCGCCGTCGTGCTCAAGCCGTCGGACCTTGCGCCGGCCTGGCGCGGCGCGGTGCCGGTGCTCTGCGTCTCGAGCCGCGGCCCGTTCGACGAGGCGGCGACGCTGATGCTGAGCCAGACCCTCGACCGCCACGGCCTGCGCTCCGAGGTGATCGCGATGTCCGCGATCCGCGCCGGCGCGCGGCCGAAGGATGTCGGCAGCCTGGCGATGATCTGCTTCTCCTATCTCGAGCCGGTGAGCCTGTCGCAGATCCGCTTCACCGTGCGGCAGGCGCGCGCCGCGGTGCCGGGCGTCAGCGTCCTCGTCGGGTTCTGGGGCGAGCGCGATCCCGCCACCCTCGATCGCCTGCGCCGGGCGACCTCGGCCGACTTCCTGGTCACGACGCTCAACGACGCGATCGAGAACGCCATCGCGGTCTCGCGCATGCCGGCGGCGGCGCCGGCGCATCCGGCCGCGCGATCCGAGCCCCGCTTGCCGCAGGCCGCCGAGTAGCGGCGGCGGTCGACGATGTGGGCGACGTCGTGCACCGGCCGGCGCGACGGCTGGGCGGCGAAGCGGGTTTTCACGCCTTCGCCGCTGCGCGAGACCGGCTCGCCGGGCGGCATCCGCGCTTTCGGCTTCGGCGCGGGCCTGACCTTCGCCAGGATGCCGGGATCGCCCGGGCGCCCCTGGCGTTATCGCGGTGGTGTCGATCCGGATCGTGCGCCAGAACGCTTTTGCGCAGGTGCAGCGACTCGCCGGCGTCGAACGAAGCGATGGAGCGGCCGACCGATGCCGAAGGATGAGACCCCGTCGACATGACCCAGACGCCCGAGACACCGCCGACCGGCCGCACCACCCGTGTCGGCACCGGGTCCGTCTCCGCCATGTCGGACCCGCGCAACGAGATCTTCTTCGCGGCCGTCGAGACGACCCGCATGCCGATGACGGTGACGGACCCGCGCCAGTCCGACAACCCGATCATCTTCGCCAACAACGCCTTCATTGCGATGTCCGGCTACAGCCGCGAGGAGATCGTCGGCCGCAACTGCCGCTTCCTGCAGGGACCGGAGACCGACCGCGAGGCGGTCGCGCAGGTACGCGCGGCGATCGACGAGCGGCGCGAGTACAGCACCGAGATCCTGAACTACCGCAAGGACGGCTCGACCTTCTGGAACGCGCTGTTCGTCTCGCCGCTCTACGACACCGCGGGGGAGCTGCTGTACTTCTTCGCCTCGCAGCTCGACGTGTCGCGTCGCCGCGACGCCGAGGAGGCCCTGGGCCAGGCCCAGAAGATGGAGGCGCTCGGCCAGCTCACCGGCGGCATCGCGCACGATTTCAACAACCTGCTCCAGGTCATCGTCGGCTACGTCGACATCCTCAGCGCCGGGCTCGAGAAGCCGGATGCCGACAAGGGTCGCCTCGGGCGTGCCGCCGACAACATCCGCCAGGCCGCGCAGCGCGCCACGACGCTGACGCAGCAGCTCCTCGCCTTCTCGCGCAAGCAGCGGCTGGAAGGCCGCGCGGTCAACCTCAACGCCCTGATCGAGGGCATGCGCGACATGGTCGCCCGCTCCGTCGGCGAAGCGATCACCGTCGACTACGACCCGGCGCCGGACCTGTGGAACTGCCGGGTCGACCCGACCCAGGCCGAGGTCGCGCTGCTCAACGTGATGATCAACGCCCGCGACGCGATGCCGGAGGGCGGCCGCATCCGCATCGTCACCGAGAACCTCGACGTGTCCGAGCGCGACATCACTGGGACCGGCCCCTTGCGCGCCGGCCGCTACGTCCGGGTCTCGATCACCGACACCGGCACCGGCATGCCGCCCTCGGTGCTGGCGCGGGTGATGGACCCGTTCTTCACCACCAAGGAGGAGGGCAAGGGTACCGGGCTCGGCCTCTCGATGGTCTACGGCTTCGCCAAGCAGTCGGGCGGCGCGGCCCAGATCGAATCGGTCCAGGGGGAGGGCACCACCGTGCGCCTGTCGTTCCCGGTGACCGAGACCGGGGTGAAGGAGGCGCCGAAGCCGGCGGCCCGCGCCATCGAGCGCCAAGGCACCGAGACCATCCTGATCGTCGACGACCGCGAGGACGTGGCCGAGCTCGCCCGGACGATCCTGCGCGACTTCGGCTACGTCACGCTGATGGCCGGGAACGGGCGCGAGGCCCTGGAGATCCTCGACGGCAACGACCGCATCGACATGATCTTCTCCGACCTGATCATGCCCGGCGGCATGAACGGGGTGATGCTCGCCCGCGAGGCGCGGCGCCGGCAGCCGCGGCTCAAGGTGCTGCTCACCACCGGCTACGCCGAGGCGAGCCTAGAGCGAACCGACGCGGGGGGATCCGAGTTCGACGTGTTGAACAAGCCCTACCGCCGCACGGACCTGATCCGTCGCGTGCGCGCCGTCCTCGACGGGCCGACCGGGACCGGCTGAGGACGCTGCGTCGGCGGACGGGTGAATCGGGCGGAGACGCGAGGTCGATCATGCCGCAGGGCGACAAGGGCAAGTACACCGACAAGCAGGTGCGGAAGGCCGAGCACATCGCCGACTCGTACGAGAAGCGCGGCGTGCCCGAGGAGGAGGCCGAGGCCCGCGCCTGGGCGACGGTCAACAAGGACGACGGCGGCGGCAAGAAGCCCGGCGGCTCCGGCCGGGGCAAGGCCACCGGCCACCCGGCGGCGCATGCGGGCGGGGAGAAGGGCGGCAAGGCGGGCGGCAAGGCCTCGGCCGCGCGCACGCCGGAAGAGCGCTCCGCCTCCGCCAGGAAGGCGGCCGCCACCCGCAAGGCGAATCGCGGCGGCTGACCCCTGCTGCCGGCGGCGGTCGCCAAACGGCGGCGATCCGGCTACCCTCCGACGAGCGCTCGCGGACCTGGTTGGCCAAAAGTCCAACTTGCCAAGGCCTCCCAACTGGCTTTGGCTGCGATCGGCCAGCGAGAAGCCGAAAAAGGCCGGCACGCCATGCCGGAACCGCACGGAGGAACAGCACCATGAACAAGCCGGAATTCCTGGCCGACGCCAAGACCAAGTCGCCGTTCTCGGCCCGCTACGACAACTTCATCGGCGGGCAGTGGGTCGCGCCGGCGAACGGCCGCTACTTCGAGAACACCTCGCCGATCACCGGCCGGGTCATCTGCGAGGTCGCCCGCTCGGACGCGCAGGACGTGGAGAAGGCGCTCGACGCCGCCCACGCTGCCAAGGACGCCTGGGGCCGCACCTCGGCCGGCGAGCGCGCCCGCATCCTCAACAAGATCGCCGACCGGATGGAGGAGAACCTCGACCTGATCGCGCTAGCCGAGACCTGGGACAACGGCAAGCCGATCCGCGAGACGGTGAACGCCGACATCCCGCTCGCCATCGACCACTTCCGCTACTTCGCCGGCTGCATCCGCGCCCAGGAAGGCGGCATCTCCGAGATCGACCACGACACGGTCGCCTACCACTTCCACGAGCCGCTGGGCGTCGTCGGGCAGATCATCCCGTGGAACTTCCCGATCCTGATGGCGGTGTGGAAGGTCGCCCCGGCGCTCGCCGCCGGCAACTGCATCGTGCTGAAGCCGGCCGAGCAGACCCCGGCCTCGATCCTCGTGGTGCTGGAGCTGATCGCCGACCTGCTGCCGCCGGGCACGCTCAACGTCATCAACGGCTTCGGCCTGGAATGCGGCAAGCCGCTCGCCTCCTCGCCCCGCATCGCCAAGATCGCCTTCACCGGCGAGACGACGACGGGCCGGTTGATCATGCAGTACGCCTCGCAGAACCTGATCCCGGTGACGCTGGAGCTCGGCGGCAAGTCGCCGAACATCTTCTTCGCGGACGTGGCCAACGAGGACGACGACTTCTTCGACAAGGCGCTCGAAGGCTTCACCATGTTCGCCCTCAACCAGGGCGAGGTCTGCACCTGCCCGAGCCGCGCGCTCGTGCACGAGTCGATCTACGACCGGTTCATGGAGCGCGCGGTCAAGCGCGTCGAGGCGATCACCCAGGGCTCGCCCCTCGATCCCACGACGATGATCGGCGCGCAGGCCTCGTCCGAGCAGATGGAGAAGATCCTCTCCTACATCGACATCGGCCGCCAGGAGGGCGCGCAGGTGCTCACCGGCGGCGCGCGCAACGTGAAGGATGGCGACCTGGCCGACGGCTTCTACGTGCAGCCGACGGTGCTCCAGGGCCACAACAAGATGCGGATCTTCCAGGAGGAGATCTTCGGGCCGGTGCTCTCGGTGACGACCTTCAAGGACGACGCCGACGCGCTCGCCATCGCCAACGACACGCTCTACGGCCTCGGCGCCGGCGTGTGGACCCGCGACGGCACCCGCGCCTACCGCTTCGGCCGCTCGATCCAGGCCGGCCGCGTCTGGACCAACTGCTACCACGCCTACCCGGCCCACGCGGCCTTCGGCGGCTACAAGCAGTCCGGCATCGGCCGCGAGAACCACCGCATGATGCTCGACCACTACCAGCAGACCAAGAACATGCTGGTGAGCTACTCGGCCAAGAAGCTCGGCTTCTTCTAGGCCCGCGAGAAACCGCCCCGGCCGCCAAGGCCGGGGCTTCGGTCTCGACCGCAAGACGACGTCGCCCGAGACGACCTTGCCCCGGCCCGCAACGGCCGGGGCTTTTTGCCGGTGCCGATCGCCGCCCGGCGCGGGCCCCCTGCATTTCGGCGCGGCGCGATCCACATAGGATCGAGCCGGGCGAGCACGGCGAACGGGAGCGACGCATGACGGAGACCGCGACCACCGAGACCACCGCCGAGCAAGCCGGCGTCGACGGCACGCCGTTGCGGGTCACCGCGACGCCCGCCGCCCTCGAGCTGATCGCGGAGCTGCGGGCCGAGCACGGCCCGGTGATGTTCCATCAGTCGGGCGGGTGCTGCGACGGCTCCTCGCCGATGTGCTACGGCGTCGGCGACTTCATCACCGGCGACGGCGACGTCCATCTCGGGCAGGTCGGCGGCGCGGACTTCTACATCAGCCGCCCGCAATTCGCGGTCTGGAAGCACACCCACATCATGCTCGACGTGGTGCCCGGGCGCGGCGGCATGTTCTCCCTCGAGAACGGCCGCGAGAAGCGCTTCCACATCCGCTCGCGCCTGTTCACCGCAGCCGAGAACGCGGCCCTCGACGGCGTCTGCAAGCTCTGAGCGCCGCCGCCGGTCCGCGCGGGCTCAGCGCGCCTCGGACCGGTCGCCGGCCAGCCTTTCGGCGCGGGTGCGCTCGTCGGCGGTGAGCCCGGCGAGCGCCTGGTCGAGCCAGGCATCCGACAGCCCCTGGCCGGCCGCCGTGAGGTTCCAGGCCGCGGCCTCGACCGGGTTCTTCGGCACGCCGCGCCCGGTGGCGTAGAGCCGTGCGACGCGGTTCTGGGCGATGGCGTTGCCGCGGGCGGCCGCGTGCAGGAAGTAGCGGGCGGCGCGTCCCTCGTCCTTCGGAAGGCCCTTGCCGTTGAACAGCAGGATCGCGAACTCGACCTCCCCGGCGAGGTCGCCGTTGTCGGCCGCCCGCCGGAACAGCTCGGCCGCCTTGGTCGCGTCCTGCGGCACGCCGCGGCCCTGCAGGTAGAGCACCCCGAGATCGTGCTGGGCCGGGCCGATCTCGCCGTCGGCGGCCTTGCGGAACATCGTCGCCGCGCGTGCCAGGTCGGCCTCGGTGCCGCTGCCGAGCAGCAGCAGCGCGAAGTTGTAGGCCGCCGTCGGCGAGCCGTGCTCGGCCGCCTGCTCCAGCCAGCGCCGGCCGGCCTTCGGGTCCTTGGGCACGCCGCGCCCGTCGAGGGACATCAGCCCGAGCGAGGACATCGCCCCGGGCTCGCCCTGCGCCGCGGCGAGGCGGTACCAGTCGGCGGCCTTCACCGGATCCGGCTTGATGCCGAGGCCCTGGTTGTACAACTCGCCGAGCAGCGTCATCGCCGCCGCGTCCTTGCGGTCGGCCTCGATCCGCTTCGTCGCCTCCCGGAACGCGGTCACGTACTGCCCGCGCTGATAGGCGCCGTAGGCGAAGTCCGGCGTGCGGTCGGTCGGCGGCGGGCGGGCGCCGCCGGAATAGCCGATGGTGTAGGGGGTCGGCAGCTCGCGCATCGGCGGCTTCACCGGATCGGTGCCCGGTGTCTTGGCCGGCTCGACCGTGCCGGGGGACGCGACGGCGGGGCCGCCGGCGGAGACCGCCCCCCCGGCCATGAGCAACGCGAGGCCGAGGGCGCGGAGCCGCCTCACGAGGCGACCTCCGACAGCGACGTCTGCAGCGTCGCGATGCGTGCGGGATCGTCCATCCACAGGCCGCTCTCCAGCCCGACGAACTCGGCGCCGGTGGCCGCGAGCCCGGCGATCTCCGTCTCGGCGCAGGCGACGCCGATGCATGGGGTCTCGAAGATCTCGGCCCACCACGCGGTGCGCTCGCGCACCGCCTCGGGTTCGGCGGCGACGCCGTCCGGGTAGAGGCCGCCGAACATCAAGTAGTCGATGCCCGCCTCGCCCGCATCCATCGCCGCGTGCCGGGTCTCGATCCCGCCGACGCCGAGGATCCGGCCGTCGCGCAGGCGCCCGCGCAGCTCCTGCAGCGTGCCGTCCTCGGGCTTGTCGACGTGGATGCCGTCGGCGCCGCCGCGGGCCGAGACGCTGACGAGGTCGCCCGGGAAGCCCGCCGCGGCGACGACCAGGGCCGCCCCAGCCGCCTGCACGGCGGGGGCGACGCGCTTGACCAGGGCGATCAGGCTGCGCTCGTCGGACGGCGCCAGCCGCAGGATCACCGCGGCCACGTCGCCGGCGCCGCAGGCGCGCTCGAGCGCCGGCAGCAGCGCGTCGACATGCTCGGGCCCGATGCGATGCGGCGTCAGCAGGGTGAGGCGGGGTGCGTCGGTCATGCGCCCTGATACCGCCGCGCAGCGCGTCGGGGAAGCGGAGAGGGAGGTTTCAGGGGCTGCGAAGGCGATCGATCCCGACGTCCTGCGCAGACCTTGTCAGGCCCGCTCGTCATTCCGAGGCTGCGCGGCAGAGCCCGGAATCCGGAACCACAGGGCGCGATCGGTTCGGTTCCGTCGGCGGATCCGGATTCCGGGTTCGCCCTTCGGCGCCCCGGAATGACGGGTATGGGGCGATCGGGTGGAGCTCGTCTCTCCGATCGCCTAGAACGAAGACGGGTCGCCTCAGTTCGCGGTGATCTTCGGGTCGAGCGAGCCGTTGGCGTAGCGCTTGGCCATGGCCGAGACCGAGATCGGGCGGATCTTCGAGCCCTGGCCGGCGGTGCCGAACTCCTCGAAGCGCTGCTTGCACAGCTTGGTCATCGCCTCCATGGCGGGCTTGAGGTACTTGCGCGGATCGAACTCGGACGGATTCTCGGCCAGCACCTTCCGGATCTGGCCGGTCAGCGCCATGCGGTTGTCGGTGTCGATGTTGATCTTGCGCACGCCGTGCTTGATCCCGCGCTGGATCTCGGCGACCGGCACGCCCCAGGTCGGCTTCATCTGGCCGCCGTACCGGTTGATGATGTCCTGCAGCTCCTGCGGCACCGAGGACGAGCCGTGCATCACGAGGTGGGTCGTCGGCAGGCGCCGATGGATCTCCTCGATGACGTTCATCGCGAGCACGTCGCCGTCGGGCTGGCGGGTGAACTTGTAGGCGCCGTGGCTGGTGCCCATCGCGACCGCGAGCGCGTCGACCTTCGTGGCGGCGACGAACTTCACCGCCTCGTCCGGGTCGGTGAGGAGCTGGTCGTGGCTGAGCACCCCTTCCGCGCCGTGGCCGTCCTCGGCCTCGCCCTCGCCGCTCTCGAGGGAGCCGAGCACGCCGAGCTCGCCCTCCACCGAGACGCCGGCCCAGTGCGCCATCTCCGACACCTTGTGGGTGATGCCGACGTTGTAGGCGTAGTCGGCCGGGGTCTTGCCGTCGGCCTTGAGCGACCCGTCCATCATCACCGAGGTGAAGCCGTACTGGATCGCGGTGGCGCAGGTGGCCTCGTCGCTGCCGTGGTCGAGATGCATGCAGACGGGGATGTGCGGGTAGATCTCGACGAGCCCGTCGATGAGCTTGGCCAGGACGATGTCGTTGGCGTAGGCGCGGGCGCCCTTGCTCGCCTGCAGGATCACCGGGGAATCGGTGGCGTCGGCGGCTGCCATGATGGCGAGCCCCTGCTCCATGTTGTTCATGTTGAAGGCCGGCACGCCGTAGCCGTACTCGGCGGCGTGATCGAGAAGCTGCCTCAACGTGATCCGCGCCATCGTCCGTGCTCCGTCTAAGCTCTGTTCGGGTCTGTGGGGGAAGAACGCCGCCACGGCACGCCTGGATCGCGTGGGGCGGCGCGAAATCGTTTCGCGGCTCAGTCCTTGGCGCGCAGCGCCTCGACGCCGGGCAGGGTCTTGCCCTCCAGCCATTCGAGGAAGGCGCCGCCGGCTGTCGAGATGTAGGAGAACCGCTCCGACACGCCGGCATGGTTCAGGGCGGCCACGGTATCGCCGCCGCCGGCGACCGAGACCAGCTTGCCGGCCGTGGTGCGCTCGGCCGCGTGCCGCGCCGCGGCGACCGTGGCGGCATCGAACGGCGTCATCTCGAAGGCGCCGAGCGGGCCGTTCCAGACCAGGGTCGCGGCTTCGTCGATCGCCGCGTCGATCTCGGCGACCGATCTCGGGCCGGCGTCGAGGATCATGCCGCCCTCGGGCACCGCGTCGACGGGCACCGTCTCGTTGGCGGCATTCGCCTTGAACTCGGAGGCGACGACCGCGTCGACCGGCAGGATGATCCGGCATTTCGCGGACTCGGCCGCGGCCAGGATGCGCAGGGCGGTCTCGGCGAGGTCCTTCTCGCACAGCGACTTGCCGACCGCCTTGCCCTGCGCGTGCAGGAAGGTGTTGGCCATGCCGCCGCCGATCACCAGCATGTCGACCTTGGTGACGAGGTTCTCCAACAGGTCGATCTTCGACGAGACCTTGGCACCCCCGACGAGCGCGATCACCGGGCGCTTGGGCGCCTCGAGACCCTTGGTCAGGGCATCGAGCTCGGCCTGCATCAGGCGTCCGGCATAGGCCGGCAGGCGGTGGGCGAGGCCTTCCGTCGAGGCGTGCGCCCGGTGGGCGGCCGAGAACGCCTCGTTGACGTAGACGTCGCCGTTCGTCGCGAGCGCGTCGGCGAAGGCCGCGTCGTTCTTCTCCTCGCCGGCGTGGTAGCGGGTGTTCTCCAGCAGCAGCACGTCGCCGTCCCGCATCGCGGCGACGGCGGTCGCGGCGGCCTCGCCGACGCAATCCTCGGCGAAGGCCACCGGGCTTCCGAGCTTGTCCGACAGGGTGGCGACGACGGGCCGGAGCGAGTCCTTGGCCTCGCGCTTGCCCTTCGGCCGGCCGAAATGGGCGAGCAGCACGACCTTGCCGCCCTGGCCCGCGATCTCGCGGATCGTCGGCACCACGCGCTCGATCCGGGTCGCGTCGGTGACGCGGGCGGCCTCCATCGGGACGTTGAGGTCGACGCGGAGCAGGACGCGCTTGCCGGCGAGCGGGCCGGCATCGTCGAGGGTGCGGAAGGCGGTCATGCGGTCGGGCTCCGGTCGGCTTTCGGTCAGCGCGCGGGCGAAGGGGTGGGGGCGGGGGCCGGCGCCGCGGCGGTCGCGTTCGCGCGCGGCGGCAGCAGGCTGTCGAGGTTGAGCCGCTGCACGGCGATCATCAGCACGACGGTCAGCACGGCGGTGATGATCGCGGTGAGCACGAGGGCGCCGGTGCCGGGCAGGCGCCGCAGGCGCTCGGTCAGGCCGCGCATCTCCGAGCGGAGCGCCGCGAGGTCGGACTGGCGGGCCGCCTCGTTCATGCGGTTCGAGGCGCCCTCGACCTTGTCCTCGACCCGGGTCAGCAGCGACTCCGAGCGGGCGTACTTGTCCTCGATCCGCGAGGTCTTGTCCTCGATCCGCGCGAGCTGGTCGAACAGCTGGTTGGCGGCGATCGGCGTCGCGCCGGCCGGACCGGCGGCCGCGGGCTTGGCCTCGACGGGCTTGGCCTCAACAGGCCGGGTGTCGACGGGCCGGGTGTCGACGGGCGAAGTCGTCGTCGGGATGAAGTCCTGCCCGGTCGCGGTCTTGGGGGCGTCGGTCATTCGTCACGGACCCTTTCTCGTCTGCGGTTCGGAGGGCGGCCCGGCGGGGCGCGGCTTTTCGCGGATGGTCGGGCCGGGTCGCGAAACCGCCGGCCCGCGGGGTGTCCGCGAGCCGGCCGGGGGAGACGGATCAGATCGGCTCGTCAGATCAGCTTGGCCATCGCCACGGCCGTGTCGGCCATGCGGTTCGAGAAGCCCCACTCGTTGTCGTACCAGGCGAGGATGCGCACGAAGGTGCCGTCCATGACCTTGGTCTGGTCGAGGTGGAAGGTCGACGAGTGCGGGTCGTGGTTGAAGTCGATCGAGACGTTGGGCTGGTCGGTGTAGGCCAGCACGCCCTTGAGCGGGCCGTCGGCCGCCGCCACGATCGCCGCGTTGATCTCCTCGACGGAGGTGGCGCGCTTGGCGGTGAACACGAGGTCGACCGCCGAGACGTTCGGGGTCGGCACGCGGATCGAGGTGCCGTCGAGCTTGCCCTTGAGCTCCGGCAGCACGAGGCCGACGGCCTTGGCGGCGCCGGTCGAGGTCGGGATCATCGAGAGCGCGGCGGCGCGGGCCCGGTACAGATCCTTGTGCATCTGGTCGAGCGAGGGCTGGTCGTTGGTGTAGGAGTGGATCGTGGTCATGAAGCCGCGCTCGATCCCGACGAGGTCGTTGAGGACCTTCGCCACCGGCACGAGGCAGTTGGTGGTGCACGAGGCGTTCGAGATCACGTGGTGATCGGCCGTCAGCTTGTCGTGGTTGACGCCGTAGACCACCGTCAGGTCGGCGCCGTCGGCGGGCGCCGAGACGATGACGCGCTTGGCGCCGGCATCGAGGTGGGCCTTGGCCTTGTCCTTCGAGGTGAAGATGCCGGTGCACTCGAGCGCGATGTCGACGCCGAGCTCGCGGTGCGGCAGCTCGGCCGGGTTGCGCACGGCGGTGACGCGGATGCGGTTGCCGTCGACGATGATGGACTCGCCGTCGACCACCACCTTGGCGTTGAACCGGCCGTGGATCGAGTCGAAGCGCAGCAGGTGCGCGTTGGTCTCGACCGGCCCGAGGTCGTTGATCGCCACAACCTCGATGTCCTTGCGGCCGGCCTCGTGGATCGCGCGCAGAACGTTGCGGCCGATGCGCCCGAACCCGTTGATGGCAACCTTCACCGTCACGGCGTGACTCCTTCGCGAGATGAGGCGCCGACCTGCGGGCGCCGTTCGATGGTACCGGAACGGCGCGTCGGCCGTCCGGTGCTGCGGCCGGCTCTATGAACCGCCGAATTGAACCAGGGATGAACCGACGCGAGGCCCGGGCACAGGTCGCCGGGGACCATCCGTGAGACGGACGATGCGGGCGAGGGCCTCTTGACTGGCACGGGTCGGGTATCCGGACAAAGCGCGCGCGAGAACCGGCCAGGCGCGTGCGGCGGGTCTCTAACATGGTGCCCCGGGCTGTCAAAGCGAAGGACGGGGACCGCCTGTGCGAAGTCCTGACAATCCGGGCGGCCTGACCGGACTGGATTTGGCTGGGCGTCGGCGGCGGATTTGGCTGGAAATCCATCGCGGCATGGGGGAAACCTGCCGGCAGACATGAGCGATGCCGCAAGCCCCCCGACCGACCCGACCGGCGACCCGACCGGCGACGCCCTGCGCAGGCTCGACGCGGCGCTGCTGCAACTCGAAGCTGCGGTCGCCCGCCGGCTCGAGGCCGAGGCCAACCCCGACGACGTCGCGGCGGAGCGCGCGATCATGGCCGAGGACCGGGCCCGCCTCGCCGCGGCGCTCGACGCCGCGAGCGCGCGCCTTGCCGAGGTCGAGGCCGCCGCCGACACGGTCGGCCGCCGGCTGGATCGGGCGATCGGCACCGTCGAGACCGTGCTCGCCCGCCCGGACCCTTGACCGGGCGGCGCGCACGCGCCCAATCCGCCGACGTCCCGATTTCCTCGTCCTCGGCCGACCTGCAGCACGCATGCCCCAGATCAGCGTCACCATCGACGGTAAGAGCTACCGGATGGCCTGCGGCGAGGGCGAGGAGGCGCATCTGGCGGCGCTCGCCGCCGACCTCGGCGCGCGGGTCGCCGACATGCGCAAGGCCTTCGGCGAGATCGGCGACATGCGCCTTCAGGTGATGGCGGCGCTGACCATCTCCGACGAGGTGTCGGAGCTGAAGCGCCGGCTCGCGGTGGCGGAGGCCGAGGCCGAGCGCCTGCGCGCCGAGGCGGCCGCGTCGCAGGCGGTCGAGGCGGATCGGTCGGCCCGCGTCTCCGACGGCGTGTCGCGGGCCGCCGAGCGGATCGAGCGGATGGCCCGCACCCTCGCCGCCACCGCCGGGCCGGCGGGCGCCGACCATCGCTGATCGTCCCGGAACGATGCCGGTCCGATGAAGCTTGGCCGGCTCCGGCTGCGTTGACCGGGCTGATGCGGCGCGTCCGCCGCCCCGAAAAAAGGCTCTCCATGACCATGACGATCACCGGCAGCCGCGCGGGCCTCGTGCTCGGCAGCGCCCTCCTTGCCGGAACCGCGCTCTCCGGCGCCGCCGCGGCGCAGGAAACGGTCGCGTCCCAGCCCGGCACCGTGCCGGCGCTGACCAAGGTGGCGAGCTTCGAGCATCAGGTCACCGGCGTCACCGTCGGAAAGGACGGGCGCATCTTCGTCAACTTCCCGCGCTGGACCGAGGATACCGCGATCTCGGTCGCCGAGCTGAAGGACGGCAAGCTGACGCCGTTCCCCGATACCGAGTGGAATGCGTGGCGCAACGCGAAGAAGGACGAGGTCGACGCGCGCAACCACTGGATCTGCGTGCAGAGCGTGGTCGCCGACCCGAAGGGAAACGTTTGGGTGCTCGATCCGGCCGCCCCCGCGATGGCGGCGGTGGTCAAGGACGGGCCGAAGCTCGTCGAGATCGACCTGAGCACCAACAAGCCCGCTCGCACCATCGCCTTCGACGAGACGGTGGCGCCCCAGGGCTCGTACCTGAACGACGTGCGCTTCTCGCCCGACGGCAAGACCGCCTACCTCACCGATTCCGGCGCGAGCGGCGCTCTGGTCGTGGTCGACCTCGACAGCGGCAAGGCCCGTCGCCTGCTCGACGGCGACCCGACCACCATGCCCGACAAGAGCGTGACCGTGACCTACGACGGCAAGCCCCTGCGCCGGTCCGACGGGCGCGGCGTCGAGTTCGCGGCCGACGGCATCGCGCTCTCGCCCGACGGCAAGACGCTCTACTGGCAGGCGATCAAGGGCAAGACGCTCTACAGCCTCCCGACCGACGCGCTGACCGGGTGGTTGACGTCCTCGGTGGTGCCGAGCGCGCTCACCGACAAGAGCCTGTCGGGCAAGGTCGAGACGGTGGGCGAGAACGGCCCCGCCGACGGCCTGATCATCAGCCGGCACGACGGCCGGATGTACGTCAGCGCGCCGGAGGAGAACGCGGTGAAGGTCCGCGACCTGTCCGCCAAGGGCGGGAAGCCGACGGTGCTGATCCAGGATCCGCGCCTGCGCTGGCCCGACACCTTCGCCGAGGCGCCGGACGGCACCATCCTGTTCACGACCTCGCACATTCAGGACTCGGCCTTCTACAAGCCCGACGCCCCGGCGGCCCTGCCGACCGAGCTGTGGAGCATCAAGCCGGGCCCGGTGGACGCCACCGGCTCGACGGGCACGTCGACGAAGTAGGGGGCGACGCTCTCCCTCCCCCGCAGAGGGGGAGGGAAGACGGGACGTCGCGAAAACGAGAAAGGCCCGACCATCCGGGCGGGCCTTTCTCGTCACCGATGCGGAGAGGCGTCCTACCCGGCGTAGGCGGCACCGGTCGTCTGCGGGAAGCGGTCGGCCAGGGCCCGGCGGAGCTTCTCCAGGGCGCGGTTCTCGATCTGGCGGACGCGCTCCTTGGAGATGCCGAGGCGATGCCCGAGGGCTTCCAGCGTGGCCTGATCCTCGGCGAGGCGGCGCTCGCGCAGGATGCGCAGCTCGCGCTCGGACAGGACGGTCAGCGCCTGCTGCAGCCAGAGATGGCGGCGCTCGCCGTCCACCGTGGCGGTCACCGTCTCGTCGGGCAGCGCCGCGCCGTCGACGAGGAAGTCCATGCGCTCGGACGAGGCCTCGCTCTCCTCGCCGACCGAGGCGTTAAGCGACATGTCCGGGCCGGACAGGCGGGCGTCCATCAGCGCCACGTCCTCGCGGGAGACGCCGATGGCGGTGGCGATGCGGCGGTGGATCTCATCGCCGACGCGCTCCTCGGTCGATTGCATCAGGCGTGCGCGCAGCCGCCGCAGGTTGAAGAACAGCGCCTTCTGCGCCGAGCTGGTGCCGCCGCGGACGATCGACCAGTTGCGCAGGATGTAGTCCTGGATCGAGGCCCTGATCCACCATGTCGCGTAGGTCGAGAACCGCACCTCGCGCTCCGGCTCGAACCGGGCGGCGGCCTCCATCAGGCCGACATGGCCTTCCTGGACGAGGTCGGCCATCGGCAGGCCGTAATGCCGGAAGCGACCGGCCAGCGCGATCACGAGGCGCATGTGCGCCGAGATCAGCTTGTGGAGGGCGCGCTCGTCGCGCTCGTCCTTCCAGCTCACCGCCAGCCCGCGTTCCTCGTCCCGCTGGAGGAACGGCGCTTCCATCGCGGTGCGAATGAACTGCCGACGAATTCCCGCGATTTCCGCCATGCCGCCTGCCTCTTCCTTCCGAGCGCTGCTGCGGCCTCGGCCGCGTCCTGCGGAGGCACCGGTCCGACCGGGCGTCCACGCAAGGCACCGAACAACGGGAGGGCGAAGGCGAAGGTTCCGCCGGCGATCCAACAGGGCCGAGGATGTCCGGTTCCGTCGGACGCACGATTGCGCGATCGAAGGTTACCCGACCACCGCTCCATCGAGCGGGCGACGGCCCGGACGAAAAAGCCCGACGCTCGCGCGCCGGGCCTGATCGGGATGGGACGGGGCCGGAACGATCCCGGCCGGTCGGCGCGCTCTCAGGCGGCCTCTTCCTGGATGGCCTCGTCGCCGTCGGCCTCGGCTTCCGCCTCCGCTTCGGCCTTGCCGCGACGGGGCGACTTCTGCAGGCTCTGGTCGATCAGCTTGAGCGCCTCGGTCTCGGTGATCCGGTTGACGGTCGAGATCTCGCGCACGATCCGGTCGAGGGCGGCCTCGTAGAGCTGGCGCTCGCTGTAGGACTGCTCGGGCTGGGCCTCCGAGCGGTACAGGTCGCGCACCACCTCGGTGACCGAGAGCAGGTCGCCGGAATTGATCTTGGCCTCGTATTCCTGGGCGCGGCGCGACCACATCGTCCGCTTGACGCGGGCACGGCCGGTCAGCACGTCGAGGGCCTTCTTCACCAGTTCCGGCTCGGCGAGCTTGCGCATGCCGACGCTGTTGGCCTTCGCGGTCGGCACGCGCAGGACCATCTTGTCCTTCTCGAAGGAGACGACGAACAGCTCGAGCTTGTAGCCGGCGATCTCCTGCTCCTCGATCGCGGTAATGCGGCCGACGCCGTGGGCGGGATAGACCACCGCCTCGCCGGTCTTGAATCCCTGGCGGCCCGTCGTCGGCTTCTTGGCTGTTGTCATGCGAGAAGGGCCTCCAGAACAAAGCGCGGGGGGTTGCAAGCACCCGCGTGACCATGTCTTTCCGGGGTGGGACACCCGGCTTCAACCGCCCGACCGACGCCGCCGACCGGATCGGTCGGGCAGGCGAAAGCTCCCAGGCGCAGCCGTGCGCAGCACATGATAGAACGGCCGCCGAAGGCGAAGCCTCCAGCAGTCGAGCGCGTGCCACCTGTTATCCTGGACGATCCGGAATTCGCGTTTTTGAACGCGACAGGCAGCACGTCAGGCGCGAGCGACGGCAGGCGGATCGTGTATCACAAATCAACCGTCGAATCAAAGCAGCGCGACGCGCTCCCGACGGTTCGACACCGTCCGAAGCACGTTATGCACGGTTTGGCTGAGGCCGGGACCGAGCCGGCAAGGCAACCCCGGCATCGAGGCCGCGGGCCGGTGCGGGGGTGATCAGTCGCCGGTGCCGGGGGCGGCGGAGAAGTGCGCCTCGAACTTGCCGGCCACGCCGTCCCACTCCTTGGCGTCGCCGGGAGCGTCCTTCTTCTGGGTGATGTTCGGCCAGTCCTTGGCGTAGTCGGCGTTGACCTTCAGCCAGGTCTCGAGGTTCGGCTCGGTGTCCGGCTTGATCGCCTCGGCCGGACATTCCGGCTCGCAGACGCCGCAATCGATGCACTCGTCGGGATGGATGACGAGCATGTTCTCGCCTTCGTAGAAGCAGTCCACCGGGCAGACTTCCACGCAGTCCATGTACTTGCACTTGATGCAATTGTCGGTGACGACGTAGGTCATGGTGCGATTTTCGTCCTCGATCCGCGCTGGCCGCATCCGCGGTCGCCGGGGGCTCGAACGGTCTCGCGGGCGGGCGAGGACGCGTTCGGCTTGCGTGTCGACGGGCCTTGGGTCGGCCCTTGGATGGCAAGGGCTCTAGCCCCTGCCAAGGGGGCTGACAAGCGCACCCATGCCGCAACCGGCCCGCGGTGCCGGAGTGTGGCTTGTCTACACTGATTCCAGGGGCGGCTCGGGCTCGGAAACCGATCGGGCCTGCGCCGCTTCGCCGCCGGCCGACAGGTCCGCATACAATCGCCGGGCGACCTCGGCCGAGCCGCGTCGAGTCCCGAGATCGACGACGCGCACGATGATCGTGGTGTGGGCGGCGGCCACCGTCAGCACGTCGCCGACGGCCAAGCCCTTCGCCGGCAGCGTGGTCCGGGTTCCGTTGAGGCGGACGTGGCCGTCCTCGACGAGGCGGGCGGCGAGCGAGCGGGACTTCGCCACCCGCGCGAACCACAGCCACTTGTCCAGCCGCTGCCGCCCTTCCTTCATGCGGACCGGTGATGCCTCAGCGCTTGCCGCCTTCGCCGGATTCGAGCTGCGCCTTCAGGGCGGCGAGCTTGGCGAAGGGCGAATCTGGATCGGGCGCCCGCTCGCGGCGCGGGGGGCGCGCATCCGGCCGGGGGCCAGCATGGCGCGGCTCGTCGCGCCGGTCGGGCCGGGCGCCGGGCTCGAAGCGCTCGCGGCGCGGGCCGTCGTGGCGGCGCGGACCCTCCGGGCGGCCGCCCTCGGGCCGGGGTCCGTCCGGCCGCGGCGGCCGGTCGCGGCCCTCAGCCGCATGGGGGCGCGGCCGGTCGCGACCGCCGTCCCGGCGCGGCTCGCCCTCGCGGCGCTCGCCCTTGGGCGCGCCCGGGGCGCCGTCGCGGCCGCGGCCGGCACCGCGCGGGCGGTTCGGGCGCGGGTTGGCCTGGCGCTGGTGACGCTGCAGCGTCCACACCTCGATGGTCGCCGGCTCCTCGGCGACGGTGTCGGCGAGAAGCTCGGACGCGGCCTCGGCGGGAATCGCGTCGGCCGCCGGCGCGACGGCACCCTCGCCGACCGTCGGGGCCTCGGCCGTAGCCGCCTCGGTCGCCGGCGCCTCGGCGGGCTCGGCCGCCGTCGCCTCGACGCCTGCCCTGTCCGTCGCCGGTTCGGCGACGGCCTCCTCGGCGGGCGCTGCTTCCGCAACCGGCTCCTCGGCGGCAGGCGCCGCCTCGGGCTCGTGCGTTGCCTCGGGCGCGTCGCCGTGGACGGCCTCCGCATCCGGCGCGTTCGGCTCCGCCGGGTCCGAGACGGCCTCCGAGGTCGCCGCGTCGGCGGGCGCGGCCTCGGCGACCTCGGTCTCGGAGGCCGCCTCGGGCGTGGCTTCCGCGGCGGGGGCGGCGGGCTGGACCGGCGTCGTCGACGCGGCGGGGAGCAGCGGCACCGTGATCGCCGGGCCGGGCCGGGTCTCGGCGGCGTAGCCCAGCGAGGTCAGGATCGAGGCGAAGTCCTCGCCCGAGCAGCCGACCAGCGAGGTCATGCCGACGGTGGCGACGAACCCGTCCTTGTCCGCGGTGCCGGGGGGCGGCGCGCCGGGCGTGGTGCCGGGGCGATAGGCGACCGCGGGGCGGATCAGGTCGGCGAGCCGCTCGAGGATGTCCACGCGGACGGCGCGCCCGCCGCAGACGCGGAAGCCGGCGGCGCGATAGAGCCCCTTGGCGATCTCGGGATCGACCTTGATCGAGGTGCGGCCGGAGCCGGCGAGATGCCCGATCTCGTCGAGGCCGCGCTGCTCGAGGCCGCCGTTCTGCAGGGCCCAGAGCTGGGCGGCCAGCGTCCGCGGCGCCGGCTTGAGCAGGGCCGGCAGGAACAGGTGGTAGGCGCCGAAGCGGACGCCGTGCCGGCGCAGCGCGCCGCGGCCGTCCTGGTCGAGCGTGCGCATCTCCTGCGCCACGCGGGCGCGCTCCAGCACGCCGAGCGCCTCGACGACCTGGAAGCCGATGCCCTTGGCGAGGCCCGTTAGGTCGGCGGCGGTCTCGATCTCGATCAGCGGGCCGAGCAGGCGCGTCACGTGCGCCTTCAGCCAGGCGTCGAGGCGCGCCACCACCTTCTCGCGGGCGGGGCCGGCGAGCGCCTCGTCGGCGAGCAGGCGGATCTGGGGCGCGAAGATCTTGTCGCCGGGGGCGAGCTTGGCCACCGGCGCGCCGGTCCAGCGGATCACGCCGTCGTGGCTCAGCACCAGCGAGGCGTCGGCGGCTGCGGCGAAGCGCTCGGCGCGGGCCTCGATCTCGCCGGCGAGGCCCTTCTCGGCGGCGCTGCGGAGCGTCTTGGCCTCGTGGCCCTCGGCGCTGGCATCGGGCACGAACAGGAAGCCGTGGAGGTGGCCGACATGTTGACCCTCGACGGTCACGTCACCGTCGGGGGTAATCTGGGCTTCGAGCATCGTGTTCTCTCTCAGGCGCCGCATCAGGACGCTGGTGCGCCGATCGACGAAGCGGCTCGCGAGGCGTTCGTGCAGGGCGTCGGACAGCCTGTCCTCTACCCGACGCGTCTCGCCCTGCCAATGTTCCGGATCGCGAAGCCAATCGGGGCGGTTGGCGACGAAGGTCCAGGTGCGCCCGTGGGCGATCCGGCGCGACAGGGTCTCGATGTCGCCGTCGGTGCGGTCGATCATCGCCACCTGCTCGGCGAACCAGGTGTCGGGGATGCGACCGGCCATGCCCTTCATCAGGAAGCGGTAGAGCTCGGCCACGAGGTCGGCATGCACCTGCGGGTGGACCTTGCGGTAGTCCGGCACGCCGCAGACGTCCCACAGGCGGCGCACCGCGGACTGGCTCCGCGACAGGTCGCGGATGTCGTCCTCCTTCATCAGGATCTCGAGGGCCTGCTGGTCCTCGCCCATCGGCGCCCGCGTCAGGCCGGGCTCGCTCGGATGCACGTCGAGGCTCGCCTGCAGCGCCTCGAGGGAGCCGTAGTCGAGGTCCGGGTTGCGCCATTGCAGGATGCGCAAGGGGTCGAAATCGTGGTTCTCCAGCCGCTCGATCATCTCGGGCTCGAACGGGCGGCAGCGCCCGGTCGAGCCGAAGGTGCCGTCCGAGAGGTGGCGCCCGGCGCGGCCCGCGATCTGCCCAAGCTCGGCGGGCGTCAGCTTGCGGAAGCGGGTACCGTCGTACTTCCAGGTGGCGGCGAAGGCGACGTGGTCGACGTCGAGGTTGAGGCCCATCCCGACGGCGTCGGTGGCAACGAGGTAGTCGACGTCGCCGGACTGGTAGAGCTCGACCTGCGCGTTGCGGGTGCGCGGCGAGAGCGCGCCGAGCACCACGGCGGCGCCGCCGCGCTGGCGCCGGATCAGCTCGGCGATGGCGTAGACCTCCTCGGCCGAGAACGCGACGATCGCGGTGCGCCGCGGCATCCGCCCGAGCTTCTTCTCGCCGGCATAGGTCAGCGTCGACAGGCGCGGGCGCGTGGTGGTGTGGACGTTGGGGATCAGCGCCTGCACCAGCGGCAGGATCGTCGAGGAGCCGATCAGCAGGGTCTCCTCGCGGCCGCGCTGGTTCAGCAGGCGGTCGGTGAAGACGTGGCCGCGGTCCATGTCGGCGGAGAGCTGGATCTCGTCGATCGCCACGAAGGCGACATCGAGGTCGCGCGGCATCGCCTCGATGGTGGAGATCCAGTAGCGCGGCCGGTCCGGCTTGATCTTCTCCTCGCCGGTGACCAGCGCGACCTTGTCGACGCCGACGCGGGCCACGACCCGCAGGTAGACCTCGCGGGCGAGCAGCCGCAGCGGCAGGCCGATCATCCCGGTGGGATGGGCCAGCATGCGCTCGATCGCCAGGTGCGTCTTGCCGGTGTTGGTCGGCCCCAGCACCGCCGTGACCCCGCGCGCGCGGGCCGAGGGCGGAAGGGAGCGGCGGTGCTGGAGGATCGGAGCAATCCCTTCGGCGCTGGGAGCCGCACGGCGCGGGACGCCGGGTGGCGACGGGCCCCGCCCCGGAAGGGCGAGATCGTCAGTCGGCCGACGGCCGGCGCCGGAACGAGCGCTCATATTTGGCGCTTCCGGGCGCTCCGCCAAGGCCGTAAGCCGATCCGTCGCGATCCGGGATGCCGTAGAGCTCGATTCGCGTCGGCGGCTGCCCGGTCTCGATGTCGGCGCAGAGCGTGTCCGGCACGGCGGTGAGCGGCCCGCGCTGTCGTCCGCGACCCTCCGTCACCTCGGCCGAGGAGTAGGCGTTTCCGCCGCAGGGGCTGGCACCGGCCTCCAGCGGCGCGGCCGCGGCCGGGCGCGGCCCGGATGCGGGCAGCGCGAAGGCCGCCAGGATCGTCGCGAGCGCGGCGCCGCGCATCCTCAGCGGCTCGCGAGGCTGCCGGTCGTGGCCGGCGCCTCGGCGGTGGCCGTGCCGCGCACCCAGCGGGTCGCCTCGATGATGTTGGTGCCCACCGTGGTGCGCACCGAGATGCGCATCGGCACCAGCATCCGCGTGCCCTCGACCGGCGCGAGCCAGACCGACATGTCGCGGTTCTCCTCCATGAAGCGCACCCCGGGCCGGTCCGGCCGGTGGCCGGCGACCGCCTGGTAGCGGGCGTTGCAGACCAGCACCGGGCCGGAATAGCCCGGCTTCTCCACCGCCCGGGTCTCGCCGTAGCTCAGGACCACGTTGAAGCGGGTCGCGCCGTCGAAGACCGGCAGCGTGCGGTTGCAATTGTCCGGGTTGGTCAGGTCGCCGGAGGCCTGGGCCGGCATCAGCAGGGCGCTGGCCGGGTCCATGATCCCGCGCTTGTTGGCGGGCGTCACCGGCACGCGGTCGTCCATGTCGACCAGCGGAGGCGTGACCTCGGACTGGGTGACGTTGCCGTGGGCGAGCGCCATGCGCACGGCGATCCCCGAATTGGCGGTCCGCGTCGCGATCGAGAAGGTGTTGGGCTGCGGCGCGGCGGCGATGATGCCGGCGGAGCGGGCCGAGCCCTGGCCGCCGGTGATCGCGCCGACGAGACCGGTCAGCGTCGCCGAGACGTCGACGCGGTACTTCGCGTTCTCGAAGGTGCCGGCGAGCCGCGCGGTGCCGATCGACAGGCCGGCGAGCGCGATGCCGTAATCGACGGCGATGCTGGCGGGCGCGGCCTTGCGCTCCCGCGCCTCGGCCGGCGAGAGGGCGCCGGCGCCGAGGGCGGCGGCGAGAACGAGGCGCATCAGTGGGAAGGCGCTGCGGTGGGGGCGGGCGCTCATGGTCCGAATCGCATCCTCACGAGGTCGTCCGGGCACCGGCCCCGACGACGCGGAGCCCCGGGGCTGCCCAGGCGACGGTTATCCGAGCCACATGGTTAACAGGCCGTTCCGCGCGCGCCCAGGGCTCCTGGCTGCCGGGCCGGCGGGTCGCCGCAGGGCCGAGGCGGCGTCGCCCGCGCAAGCCTTCCCGCCTCCGCGCTTGGACCCTCGGCCGTTCCGTGCTCATATCGACCGGGCGACGGCACGTGCCGCGACGCCGGCGGCGTCGTGCGCGTCCGCAGGCGCCCCCAATCCGGGCGCCCGATCGGGTTTTGCCTTGACGGTCCCGGGCCGTCTCGCCTATAGGCCGCCACTCAGACACGACTGCGCGAGACCTGGAACGACGTTCGGGTGGGGCCGCGCAGGCGGCGCATCCGGCCCGGGAGGGCGGGTCCGCATCGCCCAGGAACGAGACAGGATAGCGTTATCATGGCACGCCGCTGCGAACTCACCGGCAAGGCCGTTCAGGTCGGCCACCTCGTGAGCCATTCGAACCGCAAGACGAAGTGCCGGTTCCTGCCGAACCTCTGCAACGTCACGCTGACCTCGGACGCGCTGAACCGCCGCGTGCGCCTGCGCGTCACCGCGCACGCGCTCCGCTCGGTCGAGCACCGCGGCGGCCTCGACGCCTTCCTCGTGAAGGCGCACGAGGTCGAGCTGTCGCAGACGGCCAAGCTCCTCAAGCGCGAGATCCACAAGAAGCTCGGCGAGACCGCGGCTCCGGACGCCGTCGCCGCCTGAAGCGGTCGCCTCCGGGCGATGTGAGATCATGAACCGCCGCATGGACCCCCATGCCGGCGGTTTTTTCGTGCCCGCCGCGTCGTTCGCCGGCGCGCCCCTCGATGCGATCAAGGGGGCCGCCGCCGTGCTGATGGTCGGCGACCACGTCGACACCATCCTGCTCGACGGCCACGCCGTCGCCCTGTGGCGGCTCGGGCGGATCGCCTTCCCGCTGTTCTGCGTGGTGTCCGTGCTGCACATCCTGCGCGGCGCCGATCCCGGCCGCTACGGGCTGGCGCTGCTCGCCCTCGCGGTGCCGACGCAGGCGATCTACGCCGCCGCCTTCCCCTTCGGCACGACCGAGGGGTCGATCCTGTTCACCCTGGCGGCGGGCATCGCGTTCGCGACCGCGCTCGAGAGGGGACGCCCTCCGCTACGCCACGCGGCCCTGGCGCTCGGCCTCGCCGTGGTGTTCCTCGCCCCGGCGCTCGCCAAGACGGCGGTGGATTTCGGCCTGGCCGGCATCCTGCTGCCGGCGGCGATCCTTCTGGCGCTGCGCGAACCGCGCGCCTACGGCGCCTGGCTCGTCGCCGCGATCGTCGGGCTGAACTGGCACGGCTGGCACCCGCGGGGCGAGGCCGCGTCCCTCTCGGCTCTCGCCGACGCCGCGACGATCGGCGTCGGCGTCCCGCTGGTCCTGCTCGCCGCCCTCCGGCTGCGCGGCCGACCGCGCTTCCTGCCGCCCTACGCGCTGCAGGCGTTCTACCCGGGGCACCTCGCCGTGCTGATCGCCCTGCGGGCGCTGGCCTGAGGCGTCAGCGCCGGCGTCCGCCGGCGGCGCGCATCGGGGCGCGGCCGGCGGCATCCTCCTCGAACAGCTCGGCGAGCTTTTCCGTCATCGCGCCGCCGAGCTCCTCGGCGTCGATGATCGTGACCGCGCGACGGTAGTAGCGGGTCACGTCGTGGCCGATGCCGATGGCCAGCAGCTCCACCGGCGAGCGCTGCTCGATCTCCTCGATCATCCAGCGCAGGTGGCGCTCGAGATAGTTGCCGGCGTTGACCGACAGCGTCGAGTCGTCGACCGGCGCGCCGTCCGAGATCACCATCATGATCTTGCGCTGCTCGGGCCGGGCCAGGATGCGCTTGTGCGCCCAGTCCAGCGCCTCGCCGTCGATGTTCTCCTTGAGCAGGCCCTCGCGCATCATCAGCCCGAGATTCTTGCGCGCCCGGCGCCAGGGCGCGTCGGCGCTCTTGTAGACGATGTGGCGCAGGTCGTTGAGGCGGCCCGGCGCGTTCGGCTTGCCGGCGGCGAGCCACGCCTCGCGCGACTGGCCGCCCTTCCAGGCGCGGGTGGTGAAGCCCAGGATCTCGACCTTCACGCCGCAGCGCTCGAGGGTGCGGGCCAGGATGTCGGCGCAGGTCGCGGCGACGGTGATCGGGCGCCCCCGCATAGAGCCGGAATTGTCGAGCAGCAGCGTCACCACGGTGTCGCGGAAGTTCGTGTCCTTCTCCTGCTTGAAGGACAGCGGCTGGAACGGGTCGATGACCACGCGCACGAGGCGCGCCGGGTCGATCTGGCCCTCTTCGAGGTCGAAGTCCCAGGCGCGGTTCTGCTGCGCCAGCAGCCGGCGCTGGAGGCGGTTGGCCAGCCGCCCGACCACGCCCTGGAGATGCGACAGCTGCTTGTCGAGGTAGCTGCGCAGCCGCGCCAGCTCCTCGGCGTCGCACAGGTCCTCGGCGTGGATCACCTCGTCGAACCTCGGATTGAACACCCGGTAGTCCGGCCCGCGCAGCTCGTTGGCGACCTTCGACGGCGGGCGCCAGGATTCGGAGGCCTCCTCCGATTCCGCGTCCTCGGATTCCTCGGGAAGCTCGCCGGACGGCGCGTCGGCCGCCTCCTGCGCGCCTTCCTCGATGTCGTCGGAGGCCTCCTCCGAGGTCTCGACCTCGGCGCGGTCGCCCTGGCTCTGCTCCTCGGCATCGCCCTCGCTCGGGGTCTGCTCGTCGTCCTGGGCCTCGTTCTCGTCGTCGTTCTCGTCGTCCTCGGGGTCGAACGGGGTCTCGTCGGCCATGTCGAGGGAGGAGAGCAGCTCGCGCACCGAGCGGCCGAACCCGCGCTGGTCCTCGATCGAGCCGATCAGCCCGTCGAGGTTCGGGCCGGCCTTGTCCTCGATGTGCGCGCGCCACAGCTCGACGATGCGCTTGGCGGCCTCCGGCGGCTTCTGGCCGGTCAGGCGCTCGCGCACCATCAGCGCGACGGCATCCTCCATCGGCGCGTCGGCGCGGTCGGTGATGGTCTCGTACTTGCCGCCGCGGTGGTAGCGGTCCTCCAGCATCGCGGAGATGTTGGTGGCGACGCCCGACATCCGCCGCGAACCGATCGCCTCGACGCGGGCCTGCTCGACCGCATCGAACACCGCGCGCGCTGCGGAATTCTCGGGCGCGAGCCGGCGGTGGACGGCGATGTCGTGGCAGCCCAGGCGCAGGGCCATGGCGTCGGCGTTGCCGCGGAGCACCGCGACGTCCCCGACCGTGAGCTTGCGCGGCGGCTCGGGCAGGCGCGCCTTGTCGCCGGTCAGCGCCGGCCGGTCGGTGGCGTAGGTGACCTCGACCTCGGAGCGCTTGGCGATGGCGCGCAGGCACCCGGCGACCGAGCGCTTCAGGGGCTCGGCGACCGGCTCGCGGCGCTCGCCCGGCTTGCGGTTGGAGATGGACATATGGGCTACCGGTCGGCGTCGAGTTCGAAGGGGCGGTTCAGGATGTCGTCCCAGGCGTAGGGATTGTCGGTAGGGAGGGTCTCGAGCGAGCGACGCATCTCGCGCGCAGCCCGAAGCCTGCCGGTCCGGAATCCGTCGGTGACCGCCTCCGCGATGCGCGACTTCAGGCCGGGGTTCTTGCGCAACTGCCTCTCGATCCGCAGGCGCTGCTCCGCGATGGTCAACGCCCAGCTCCTGCTCCGGCGTTCCGGCTGGAAGTCCCACTTCAGGGCATGGGCGAGCAGGACCTCGATCGCGCTCTCTAGCTTATCGTACTGCTCCGAACCCACGTCGCTCAGTTCCTCAGCGATGTTGTCGAGATCGAGAACCTCGACCCGGCCAGCGCGAAGGTGGGCCACTTGCTCTTGCACCCACGTGTAGAGGTCAGCTTCGTGGCGCGTACCCGCGCGCGGCGACGCGAAGCCGGCTGGCTCCGTCTCCGGGCCCGAAGCAACCTGCGCCATCGATTCCTCCATCGTCGATCAGCTCAGCGCGACGTTCATCGCGCTCTCGGGCAGCTCCTTGCCGAAGGCGCGCTGGTAGAACTCGGCGACCAGCGTCCGCTCCAGCTCGTCGCACTTGTTGAGGAACGTAACCCGGAAGGCGAAGCCGATGTCGCGGAAGATGTCGGCGTTCTCGGCCCAGGTGATCACCGTGCGCGGGCTCATCACCGTCGAGAGGTCGCCGTTCATGAAGGCGTTGCGGGTCAGGTCGGCGACGCGGACCATGCGGCTGACGATGTCGCGGCCGGGGTCGCCCTTGTAGTGCAGCGCCTTCGACAGCACGATGTCGACCTCGCGGTCGTGCGGCAGGTAGTTCAGGGTGGTGACGATCGACCAGCGGTCCATCTGGCCCTGGTTGATCTGCTGGGTGCCGTGATAGAGGCCCGAGGTGTCGCCGAGGCCCACCGTGTTGGCGGTGGCGAACAGCCGGAAGGCCGGGTGCGGGCGGATGACCCGCTTCTGGTCGAGCAGCGTCAGGCGGCCGGAGAGCTCCAGCACGCGCTGGATCACGAACATCACGTCGGGCCGTCCGGCATCGTACTCGTCGAAGACCAGCGCGACGTTGTTCTGTAGCGCCCAGGGCAGGATCCCGTCCTGGAAGGCGGTGATCTGCTTGCCGTCCTGCAGCACGATCGCATCCTTGCCGACGAGGTCGATGCGCGAGACGTGGCTGTCGAGGTTGATTCGCACGCAGGGCCAGTTCAGCCGGGCGGCGACCTGCTCGATATGGGTCGACTTGCCGGTGCCGTGATAGCCGGTGACCATGACGCGGCGGTTGCGCGCGAAGCCGGCCAGGATCGCCAGCGTCGTCTCGCGGTCGAAGATGTAGTCCGCATCAAGATCCGGCACGTGCTCGCTGGTCTCGGAGAACGCGGGAACCTCGAGGTCGATGTCGATGCCGAAGGTGGCGCGGACGGAGACGGTGCGGTCGGGGAGCATGGCGGGCTTGTCGTCAGAGAGCATACGGAACCTCGTAGGGGCGGTCTTCCGAAGGGCATCGGATCGAAAGTCGCGCGGAGCTTGTCTCGGGCCTCGCCTCGCCGGCCAGTCGCTGCCGGGATGCAGGCCCTTCCTTAAACGTCGTCGCGCCGGGGCGCCACAGACGGGCCGGATCGGGTGCAAGACCCCCATATAGGCCTGCAATCGAAAATTGCCGGTCGTCCGCGCGCGAAAGCCGCCGACGACGGCGCGACGGTCGACTTTGCATCGATCGTGCCGAGCCGCCTCAGCAGAGCCCGGCCGCGCGCAGCACGTCGTGCGCCCGGATGATGTCGCGCAGGCGCTCCTCGAACGAGCGGTCGCCGCCGTTGGCGTCGGGGTGGAAGCGCTTCACCAGGGACTTGTACTGCGCCTTGATCGCGGCGGTGTCGGCGCCTTCCTCGAGGCCGAGCACGTCGAGCGCCCGTCGCACGGTCGCCGAGAGCTTCGGGCGCGCGGGCTCGGCCGGGGCCTGCCGCCCGCGGGCGCCGCCGACGCCCTCGGCGCGCAGCACGCCGAGCGGGTCGACATAGGCCCAGTCGCGCGGCGGCGCGTCGGCCGCCTTGGCGCTCGCCGGGCGGTTGACGCCCATCGCCCAGGTCGGGCGGTGGCCGATGATCGCGTCCTTCTGGAAGGCCTGGACGGCGTCGTCGTTCATGCCGTCGAAGTAGTTGTACGTGGCGTTGTAGGCCTTCACGTGGTCGATGCAGAAGTTCCAGTACTGCCCTTCGGCGCGGCGGCCCTTGGGCGCGCGGAACAGGCCCGCATGGGTGCAGCCCTCCGCCTCGCAGGTGCCGGCGGGCTTGCCGCTCGCGGTCTTCCCGCCGGCGGTCTTGCCGGCCGCGGTCTTCGGCTCGTCGCAGGTGCGCCGGATGCGGATGCTGTCGAACAGGGGCGAGTTGAGATCCATGACGGGGCGATTATGAGGGGGCGGACCCGAGACACAAGGGCGCCGGGCCTGATGACGCATGCGGGCGAACGGGCTTGACGGCCCGACCGCTTGGTGACGCGGCTATTCGGGTGAGACGAGGGACGGGCGGATGACCGAGACAGCGACGCTGCGGGACTGGATCGAGGGTAAGCTGGCGGCGGAACTCGCGCCCGCGCGCCTCTCGGTGGTGGACGAATCCCACCTGCATGCCGGCCATTCCGGCGCGCGGCCGGGGGGCGAGACGCACTTTCGCATCGATGTGGTCTCGGCCGCCTTCGAGGGGAAGAGCCGCGTCGACCGTCACCGCGTCGTCAACGCGCTGATGGCCGAAGCGTTCGCGCGCGGCCTCCATGCGCTGGCCGTGAAGGCGCGCACCCCGGCGGAAGCCGGCTGAGCCGGAAGGGAGGGGGCCGTGGCCCTGGTCTGCACGCCCCAGATCGCCATCGACGAGGCGGAGCTGCACGAGACCTTCGTGCGGGCGTCGGGTCCCGGCGGCCAGAACGTCAACAAGCTCTCGACCGCGGTGCAGCTGCGCTTTGACGTGCGCCGCTCCGCTGCCCTCCCGGACGCGGTCGCGGTGCGGCTGATGAGGCTCGCCGGACGCCGGCTCACCGCCGACGGCGTCCTGGTGATCAGCGCCCAGCAGTTCCGCACGCAGGAGCGCAACCGCGCCGATGCCCGCGAGCGGCTGGCCAAGCTCGTCGCCGAAGCCGCGGTGCCCCCGGTGCCGCGCCGGGCCACGCGCCCGACCCTCGCCTCGAAGAAGCGCCGGCTCGAGGCCAAGACCCAGCGCGGCGCGACCAAGCGCCTGCGCGGGGCGCCGGTGGATTGAGCGTTTCTTTCCTCCCCCCGCAGAGGGGGAGGGGAAGAGTGGGCGATCAGTGGATCGCGTCGATCGCTTTCGCGTCGGGGCTGGCGTCGGGGGCCGGCGAGGAGCCGGCGACCAGCGTGCTGCCGGGCTTGGCGATCGTCAGGATCACCGCGACCACGGCGAGCAGGGCGGCGAGCGCCGCCGGGAACAGGAAGGCGGTCTCGCCGTAGCGGATCTGCAGCAGGCCGCCGACGACCGCGCCGGAGGAGAGCCCGGCCCAGAGCGGCGCCTGGATCCAGAACGAGGACGCGACCGTCCCGAGGATCAGGTTGGCCATGCCGGTGCCGAAGCGGACCACCGCGCCGGTGACGTAGGTGAGCGCGATGCTGCGGCCGCCCTCGTCCTGAAGGATCGCGTTCTGCAGGCCAAGCGCCAGCACGATCGGGTAGGCGTGCAGCGGGAAGGCGAAGGTGCCCCAGGGCATCAGCAGGCCGAGCGCCAGCAGCGCGGCCTCGATCGTCAGCAGCACCGAGAGCCGCCAGCGACCGACCCAGGCGGCGATCAGCGTGCCGAGGAAGGCGCCGAAGCAGAACACCAGGATCACCGTGACGACGCGGGCGGTGTTCTCCCAGTCGGCGTTGGCGACGGCGACGCCGAAGCGGGTGGTGTTGCCGGACATGAACGACATGAACAGCTGCGAGAACTCGAGGAAGCCGATCGAGTCCGTCGCGCCGGCTAGGAACGCGAGCACGATCGCGAGCGGGATGCGGGTCGCCGCGCTCGCCGGGAAGGCCTTGTCCGGCGGATCGCCGGGAGCGGTCTTCTCGTTCACCATGGAATGCCTCGCAAGCGTCGTGGGTCGCGCCCGCGCCCCCGCAGGAAGGCGCAGATCGTTGAACGGGTCTTGGCGGAATCGCCGGCTATAAAGGGTCGAGCACGGCCAAGGTTCAACCTGCTCATCACGGCGGCGTGTTTTTCCTCACGTTGCTGTGCGGCGCAGGGATTAAACTGCGTCACGTCTCGGGTTTGACTGCGATCACCGTTCGGCCGGGAACGTCGTGGCCGCGCTCGCGCCGGACCGCCGCCGGGCGGAGCGCGAGGTCGGCGAGGCCGGCCTGGGCCGCGGCCTTCGCGATGCAGGCGTCGGCGTGGGCGTAGCGCCCGTCCGGCCCGAGCACGACGCCGGCGCCGTCGTGCGACTGCACCGTGAAGGCGACGCGCCCGCCTGGGCGCAGCACCCGCGCGATCCCGGCGAGAACGCCCTCGAGCGCGCCGACGTAGATGAAGACGTCGGCCGCGACGCAGAGGTCGGCGGAGGCCGCCGGCGCCTCGGACAGGAACCCGTCGATCCCCGCCTCAACGAGACGGGCATAGATGCCCTTCCGCCGGGCGAGCGCTAGCATCGCCGGCGCGAGGTCGACGCCGGTGAGCCGTTCGACGCGGGGGCCGAGCGCGGCGCCCATCAGGCCGGTGCCGCAGCCGAGATCGATCGCGTCGCGGTATCGCCGGGGGCCGTCCGCATCGAGTGCCGCGCAGAGCAGCGCCGGGCCGCAATAGCCCAGGCCCTCCACGAGGTGGCGCTCGAAGCGTCCGGCATAGCCGTCGAACAGCGCGCGCAGATAGGCCGGCGACAGGACCGGCAGCGCCGCGTCGCCACCGAGGCGCGCGAGGTGGACGAGCATGCCGAGCGTGTCCTCGGGGTCGAGGTCGCGGGCGGTCTCGTAGGCGCGCAACGCCGCCTGGAACAGGCCCGGCTCGGCGGTGCCGGCCGCGGCCCCGGCGGCGTAGCGCGCCTCGCGGGCCCGCCCGAGCAGGACCCAGGCGGCGGCGAAGCGCGGGGCGCGCTCGAGCGCCTGCTCCGCCATCTCGGCGGCGCCGACGCAATCGCCCTCGGCCAGGCACGCCTCGGCATAGGCGAAGCGGCGGTCGGCCAGCAGGTCGCCGGAGCCGGTCTGGGACATGGTGGGGATCGATCCGGGTCTCGTCGGGACGACGCCCTATATCACCCCCGATCCCATCCACCGTCACCACGGGACCGATGACGCTTCGCGCCGGCGACCTTCTCACCCTCACCCGCGAGGGGCTGTACTGCCCGCTCGGGCGCTTCCACGTCGACCCGATCTGGCCGGTCGAGCGGGCGCTGATCAGCCACGGCCATGCCGACCACGCCCGAGCCGGCCACGGCAGCGTGCTGGCCACCGGCGAGACCCTGCGCATCATGGCGGTGCGCTACGGCGAGGACTTCTGCCGTGCGCGCCAGGAGGCGGCGCTCGGCGCGCCGATCCGCATCGGCGACGTGACGGTGCGGTTCGCCCCCGCCGGCCACGTGCTCGGCTCGGCGCAGATCGCGATCGAGGCCGGGGGCGTGCGCGTCGTGGTGTCGGGCGACTACAAGCGCGCGCGCGACCCGACCTGCCTGCCGTTCGAGGTGGTGCCGTGCGACGTGTTCATCACCGAGGCGACCTTCGGCCTGCCGGTGTTCCGCATGCCCGACACCGCGGCGGAGGTGCGCAAGCTCCTCGATTCCGTGGCGCTGTTCCCGGAGCGCGCCCACATCGTCGGCGCCTACGCACTCGGCAAGGCGCAGCGGGTGATGATGCTTCTGCGCGAGGCCGGCTACGATCGGCCGATCCACCTGCACGGGGCGATGGAGAAGCTGACCGAGCTGTACAAGCGCGAGGGCTTCGCGCTCGGCGAGACCCCCAAGGTGGCGGCGGCCGACCGGGCGAGCCTGAAGGGGGCCATCGTGCTGTGCCCGCCCTCGTCGATCCAGGACGTGTGGTCGCGAAAATTCCCCGATCCCGTCACGAGCTTCGCCTCGGGCTGGATGCGGGTGCGGGCCCGCGCCCGCCAGAAGGGCGTCGAGCTGCCGCTGGTGATCTCCGACCACGCCGACTGGCCGGATCTCTGCCGCACCATCCGCGAGACGGGGGCCGGCGAGGTCTGGGTGACGCACGGGCAGGAGGACGCGCTGGTGCACTGGTGCGGAAGCCAAGGGATCAAGGCCAAGCCGCTGCACATGCTGGGCTACGGCGACGACGGCGAGGCCGAGCCGGCCGCCGGGGACGCAGACGAAGAGGCCGCCGCGTGAACGAGTTCGCCGAGCTCCTCGACCGCCTGGCCTACGAGCCGCGCCGCAACGCCAAGCTGCGGCTGCTGCAGGATTACTTCGCCCGCACGCCCGACCCGGAGCGCGGCTACGCGCTCGCGGCGATGACCGGCACCCTGAGCTTTCGCGAGGCCAAGCCCGCGCTGATCCGCGGCCTCGTCGAGGCCCGGATCGACCCGGTGCTGTTCCGGCTCTCGCACAACTACGTCGGCGACCTCGCCGAAACGACCGCGCTGATCTGGCCGGGGCCCGTCGCGGACGCAGCGCCGGCCCCCTCTTCCGAGCGGGAGGGGGGGCCGGTCGGCGCGCCCGGCCCCGGCCACAACAACCCGCCCCCGCACGTGCCGACGCTCGCCGAGGTGGTCGAGACCCTGTCCACCATCCGCAAGGCCGACCTGCCCGGCCACCTCGCGACCTGGCTCGACGCGCTGGACGAGACCGGGCGGTGGGCGCTCCTGAAGCTCGTGACCGGCAACCTGCGCGTCGGCGTCTCGGCGCGGCTCGCCAAGACCGCGGTCGGCGCGCTCGGCGGCCACGAGGCGGACGCGGTCGAGGAGGTCTGGCACGGGCTCAGGGCGCCGTTCGAGACCCTGTTCGCCTGGGCGGAGGGGCGCGGCCCGCGGCCCGAGACCCTGAACCCGGCCCCGTTCCGGCCGCCGATGCTGTCGCACCCGATCGAGGAGGAGACCGACTTCGACAAGCTCGCCCCGGCCGACTTCTCCGGCGAGTGGAAGTGGGACGGCATCCGCGTTCAGCTCGTCGGCGGGCGCGACGCGGCGGGCGGGCAGGTGGCGCGGATCTACTCGCGCACCGGCGAGGACATCTCCGGCGCCTTTCCCGACCTCGCCGAGGCCGTCACCTTCACCGGCACGCTGGACGGCGAGCTGCTGATTCTGCGCGAGGGCCGCGTGCAGAGCTTCAACGTCCTGCAGCAGCGCCTCAACCGCAAGGCGGTGACGGGCAAGCTGATGGAGGAGTTCCCGGCCCATGTGCGTGCCTACGACCTGCTGACCGCCGACGGCGAGGACCTGCGGGCCCTCGGCTTCCTGGAGCGGCGCGCCCGGCTGGAGGCGTTCGTGGCGACGCTCGACCACGCCCGCATCGACGTGTCGCCGCTGGTGCCGTTCGCGACCTGGGACGATCTCGCGGCGGCGCGGGCCGACCCGGCCGCGGTCGGGGCGGGCGACGACGCCGACGCGATCGAGGGCGTGATGCTCAAGCGCCGCGACAGCCCGTACCTGCCCGGCCGCCCCAAGGGCCCGTGGTGGAAGTGGAAGCGCGAGCCGCATCTGGTCGACGCGGTGATGATGTACGCCCAGCGCGGGCACGGGAAGCGCTCGTCGTTCTACTCCGACTACACGTTCGGGGTGTGGCGGGACGGCGCGGGCGGCCCCGAGCTGGTGCCGGTGGGCAAGGCCTATCACGGCTTCACCGACGCCGAGCTGGCCAAGCTCGACCGCTACGTCCGCAACCACACGGTCAAGCGCTTCGGCCCGGTGCGCGAGGTCGGCTACGGGATGGAGGGCGGATTGGTGCTGGAGATCGCCTTCGAGGGCGTGCAACGCTCGACCCGGCACAAGTCGGGCGTCGCGATGCGATTCCCCCGCGTCAGCCGCATCCGCTGGGACAAGCCGGCGGCCGAGGCCGACCGGATCGATCTTCTGGAACGCATCCTGACGCGGGGCGAGCGCGAGACGATGCCGGGCACGACCCTGGAGACGACGGAATGAAGCGCGGCACGGTGGGACCCGTCGAGACCCTGTTTTCGGGCGAGATCCGGCGGCAGGCCGGCGCGCGGCTGACGATCGCGACGCCGGGTCCGGGCTTCACCGAGTTCACGGACGCGGTCGCCGCCTTCGTGCGCGGCAGCGGCGTCCGCGACGGCGTCGCCACGGTGTTCTGCCGGCACACCTCGGCCTCGCTGACCATCCAGGAGAACGCCGACCCCGACGTGCAGGCCGACCTGATGACGGCGCTGGACGGTCTCGCCCCGCGCCACGTCGCCTACGTCCACGGCGCGGAAGGGCCGGACGACATGCCCGCCCACATCCGCACGATGGTCACCGATTCCGCGCTGACGATTCCCGTTCTGGACGGCCGCCTCGCCCTCGGCACCTGGCAGGGCGTGTACCTGATCGAGCACCGCGACCGGCCGCATCGCCGGGAGATCGTCCTGGCGGTGGCGGGGGCTTGAGGGCGGATCGCCCCGCGCGTCCGTCTGTTCGTGCGGGGATGACCGTGCCCGCTCCGTCATTCCGGGCTCTGCTTCGCAGTCCCGGAATGACGGCGTGGGTGTGATGTCGATCGCAGGCGGCTCCGGCGATGACGGCACCATGCCGCTATCGCCCCTGCCACCTCGCGCGTCCGCCAAGCTCCGGATCGGCGGCTGCGCCGAGGCCGCCTAGAGAAACTTCAGCGGGTCGGTCTCGGGCGGGGGCGGGGCGACGTCGGCGCGGTTCCACCAGCCGCCGCCGAGCGCCTGGAACAGGGCCGCGGTGTCGGCGTACTGCGTCGCGCGCGCGCCGGCCGAGGTGACGAGCGCCGAGAGGTAGCCCTGCTGGGCGATCAGCACCTGGGTCGAGTTCACGGCGCCGGCCGAGAACTGCTTGCGGATCAGCTCGAGGCTCTGGCCGGTGGCCTTCTCGGCGGCCGAGGCGGCGGCGACCGCGCCGGCGTCCGCCTGCAGCGCGCGCAGCGCGTCGGCCACGTTCTGGAACGCGGCGATCACCACCGCGCGGTACTGGGCCTGGGCCTGGGTGAGCGTCTCCTCGGAGGCGCGCTGGCGGCGATAGAGCGTGCCGGCGTCGAAGATCGGCGCGGTGGCTTGGCCGAGGATGGTGAAGAACCCGGCGCCCGGGTTGGCGATCTGCGCGAGCCGCACCGCGCTCGAGCCGCCGGCGCCGGTGATCGCGAATTGCGGCAGGCGGTTCGCCACCGCGACGCCGATGCCGGCGCTGGCCTGCTGCACCAGGGCCTCGGCGGCCTTCACGTCCGGCCGCTGCTGCACCAGGCGCGAGGGCAGGCTGACGGGCACCTTCGTCGGCAGGCGCAGGGCCGCGAGGGTGAAGGTCTCGGCCACCTCCTCGCTCGGGAGCCGGCCGGCGAGCGCGGTCAGGAGGTTGCGCTGCTGCGCCAGCTGCTTCTCCAGCGGCGGCAGCAGCTGCTGCGACAGCGACAGGGCCGCCTGCTGCTGGATCACGTCGGCGCCGGCGATCTGCCCCAGCGAGAGCTGCTTGTTGTAGAGGGTCAGCACCTCGGTCTGCGCCTGGATCACCCGCTTGGTCGCGTCGATCTGCGCCCGCAGTGCCGCTTCCTGGATCGCGGCGGCGACGACGTTGGCGGTGAGGCTGAGATAGGCCGCCTCGAGCTGGAAGCGCTGGTTCTCGGCGGTGGCTTCCAGGCCCTCGATGGTGCGGCGGTTGAGCCCGAACACGTCGGGATTAAAGGCCACCGTCACCTGCGGGGTGTAGAGGCTGTAAAGGTAGTTGTTCTGGTTCTGCAGCGGCGATTGCAGGTCGAGCCCCGGCGCCTTGGCGCCGAGCGCCTGCGGGTTGGCCGAGAGCGAGGGATAGAGCGTGCCCTTCTGGGCCAGCACGTTCTGCTGCGCGATGCGCAGGGAGGCCTGCGCCGCCTCTAGGTTCGGGTTGTTGGCCAGCGCCTCCTCGACGAGGCGGTTCAGCGCCTTGGAGCGGAACAGCGTCCACCACTGGCCGGGGATGTCGGCGCCCGAGACGAAGCTCTGGTCGGCCGAGCCGCCCTGCCGGGTGGCGACCTTGTCGGCCGCGCTCGGGTTCGCCAGCGGCTCGCGGGTGTAGCGCGCGACCGGCGGGTCCTCGGGCGCGACGTAGTTCGGGCCGACCGCGCAGCCCGACAGGGCCAGGCTCGCGGCGAGGGCCACGGCCCGTGCGGACCGGCGGTTGAGGGCCGTCTCGATCATGACGCTTCCGACGCGGGACGCGCGCGCGACGGCGCCATCCTCCGCCCGGTAGAGCGCCGCGGGGACGGCGCAAGTCAATGCGGCGGGCGGCGTCGCCGGCGGGGAGGCCGAGCGTTGTGGTGCCGGCGCCACGGCTGCGAGGACGAGCGCGCTTTTCCCTCCCCCCTCTGCGGGGGAGGGTGGCCCGCGAAGCGGGTCGGGAGAGGGGAGCGACCTCTCCGGACATGGCGCTCTCCTCTCCCGACCCTCGCTGACGCGAGGCCCACCCGCCCCCGCAGAGGGGGGAGGGAAGGGGCGCGGCAACGTCCTGATCAAAACCATCACGCCGCCGCCCGATGGAGAGCGGGCGTCGCGAGCGGGTTCGGCCGGCGGCGCGAGAACAGCGAGATCAGCACCGGCACCACCACCAGGATCAGGTTCGGCGCGAGCAGGATGCCGCCGACGACGACGAGCGCCAGGGGCTTCTGCACCTGCGAGCCGATGCCGGTGGAGACCGCCGCGGGCAGCAGGCCGACGCAGGCGGCGACGCAGGTCATCATCACCGGCCGCATCCGCACGATCGAGGCGTGCCAGACGGCCTCCTTGCGCGGCCAGCCCTCCTCCATCAGCTGGTTGTAGTAGGCGAGCAAGATCACGCCCTCCATCGTCGAGATGCCGAACAGGGCGATGAAGCCGATCGCCGCCGAGATCGAGAACGGGGTGCCGGTGAGCGCCAGCGCGAAGATGCCGCCGATCATCGCCATCGGGATCACCGACAGGCCGAGCAGCATGTCGGCGACCGAGTTGAAGTTGATGAACAGCAGCAGCGCGATCAGCACCAGGGTGATCGGCACCACCAGGCTGAGGCGGGTGACCGCGTCCTGCAGGTTGGTGAACTGGCCGACCCATTCGAGGTGGTAGCCGGCCGGCAGCGTCACCTCGTCGGCGACGCGCCGCTGCGCCTCCAGCACGGTGCCGCCGAGGTCGCGCCCGCGCACCGAGAACTTGACCGGGATGTAGCGCTCCTGGTCCTCGCGGTAGATGAACGAGGCGCCCGAGACGAGGTCGACGTCGGCGATCTCGGAGAGCGGCACCTGCACCACGCCGCCGTTCGGGTTGGCGGCGCCGATGGTGATGTTGCGGATGGTGGCCAGCGAGGAGCGGTACTCGCGGGCGAGCCGCACCCGCATCGGAAAATGCCGGTCGGAGCCGTACTCGTAGAGGTCGCCCGCGGTCTGGCCGCCGATCGCGGCGGCGATCGTGGTGTTCACGTCGCCGATCGAGAGGCCGTAGCGGGCGGCCTTGTGGCGGTCGACGTCGATGCGCACCGTCGGCTGGCCGAGCGAGGCGAAGACCGAGAGGTCGGTGACGCCGGGCACGGTGGCGAGCACCGCCTTCACGTCGTTGGCCGCCTTGGTGATCGCGGCGAGGTCGGTGCCGTAGACCTTGACCGAGTTCTCGCCCTTCACGCCCGAGGCCGCCTCCTGGACGTTGTCCTCGATGTACTGGGAGAAGTTGAACTCGATGCCGGGGAACTCGGCGTCGAGGCGCTTCGACAGGCCGGCGATGAGCTGCTCCTTGTCGAGCCCCTTGCGCCATTCGTCGATGGGCTTGAGCGGGGCCAGGATCTCGACGTTGAAGAAGCCGGTGGCGTCGGTGCCGTCGCTCGGCCGTCCCTGGTGCGAGATCACGGTGACGACCTCCGGCACCTCGGTGAAGATCTTGCGCAGCCGCTCGACGTAGGCGTTGCCGGCCTCCAGCGAGATCGAGGCCGGCATCGTGCCGCGCACGTAGAGGTTGCCTTCTTCGAGCTTGGGCAGGAACTCGAGGCCGAGGTTCCGAGCGGCCAGCCCCGAGACCAGCAGGATCGCCACCGTCACGGCGATCGACAGGATGCGGTTGCGCAGGCCGAAGCCGAGGATGATCTCGTGGCCGAAGCGCAGCACCTTCACGATCAGGGTGTCGCGCTCCTCCACGTGCTTCGGCAGGATGACGGCCGAGAGCGCGGGCGAGACCGTGAAGGTCGCGAGCAGGCCGCCGACCAGCGCGTAGGCGTAGGTCTTGGCCATCGGCCCGAAGATGTGGCCCTCGACGCCCGACATCGTGAACAGCGGCAGGAAGCCGACGATGATGATCGTCGCCGAGAAGAAGATCGCCCGGTTCACCTCCGAGCCGGCGATGGCGATGGTGCCGAGCCGCCCGGTGAGGCCCCCCGGCGCGGGCTGCCCTTCCGTGTGGTGCGGCTCGGCCAGGTGCCGGAACACGTTCTCGACCATGATCACGGTGGCGTCGACGATCAGCCCGAAATCGATCGCGCCGAGCGAGAGGAGGTTCGCCGAATCGCCGCGCACCACCAGGATCAGGATCGCGAAGCCGAGCGCGAAGGGGATCGTCGCCGCCACGATGATCGCGCTGCGCAGCGACCCGAGGAAGAGCCACTGCACCACGAAGACCAGCACCACGCCGAAGACGAGGTTGTGCATCACCGTGTGCGTGGTGGTGTGGATCAACCCGGAGCGGTCGTAGATCCGCTCGATCTTCACGTCCGGCGGCAGGATCGTCGAGGCGTTGATCTTCTCGATCTCGGCCTCAACCCGCCGGAGCGTCGGCAGGCTCTGGCCGCCGCGGCTCATCAGGACGATGCCCTCGACGATGTCGCTCGAGCCGTCGTGCCCGACGATGCCGAGCCGCGGCGCGTTGGAGACGCGCACGTCGGCGACGTCCCGCACCAGCACGGGCGTGCCGTTGACCTGGGTCAGCATGGTGTCGCGGATGTCGTCCATGTCGCGGATCAGGCCGACGCCGCGGACCACGGCCGACTGCTCGCCGACGTTCAGCGTCTGGCCGCCGACGTTGATCGAGGAGTTGTTCAGGGCCGAGACGAGCTGCACCAGGGTCATGCCCTGGGCCTGGAGGCGGTTGAGGTCGACCGCGATCTCGTACTCCTTGGCCTTGCCGCCGAACGCCGTCACGTCGACGACGCCGGGGATCGCCTTGAAGCGGCGCTGCAGCACCCAGTCCTGCAGGGTCTTCATCTCCGCGGAGGAGAAGCCCTTCGGCCCGACGAGCTTGTACCGCATGATCTCGCCCACCGGGCTCGTCGGCGAGATCTGCGGCGTGGCGCCGTTCGGCAGGGGCGGGGCCTGCGACAGGCGGTTGAGCACCCGCTGCAGCGCCTCCTCGTAGGTGAACTCGTAGTTGAACTGCACCTTCACGTCGGACAGGCCGAACAGCGAGATCGTGCGCACCACCTGCGCGTTGGGGATGCCGGCGAGCGCCACCTCCAGCGGAATGGTGATGTAGCGCTCGATCTCGTCGGCCGACTGGCCGGGATTCTGGGTGATCACGTCGACGAGCGGCGGGACCGGATCGGGATAGGCCTCGATGTTGAGCTGGGTGTAGCTGGCGTAGCCGAGCGCCAGCATCACCAGGAAGCCGAGGCAGACCAGCACGCGCTGGCGCAGCGAGAAGACGATCAGGCTGTTCATCGCGTCGGGTGCCCTTCCGGCGGTTCCGGTCCGGTCAGGACGCCTTGTCGCCCGACGCGGCGCGGTCGATGAACAGCGCGCCGCGGGTGACGACCTCCTCGCCGGCGGCGAGCCCCTCGACGACCTGGACGTTGTCGCCGTTGACCAGGCCGAGACTGACGCCGCGCGCCGCGATCGCGCCGTCGGGCCGGGCGACCCAGACGTGGGCGCTCGCGCCCTCGTAGACGACCGCGGCGAGCGGCACGGCCGGCGAGGGCTGGGGCTTGCCCGTGATGATGGTGAAGGTGGCGAACATCTCCGGGCGCAGCGACCGGTCCGGGTTGTCGACCTCGCTGCGCACGGCGAGGCGCCGCGTCGCCGGATCGAGGCTCGACGACATGTAGTTCACCCGCGCCTTGAACACCCGCGTGCCGAAGCCCGCGACCCGCGCCTCGACCTCCTGGCCGATGCGGATCTTCGGGATCTCGCTCTCGCGCACGTTGGCGATCAGCCACACCGTGGACAGGTCGCCGATCACGAAGGCCGGGTCGCTCGAGGTGGTGAGGTACTGGCCGATGCCGACCTTGCGCTGCACGATGGTGCCGGCGATCGGCGCCTGGATCTGCGTCTCGGCGCTCATCGTGCCGTTCTTCTCGTAGGCGGCGATCTCCGCGTCGGTCTTGCCGAGGAGCTTGAGGCGGTTGCGCACCGCGTCGAGGGAGGCCTGCGCGGTCTTCAGGTCGCTCTGGGCGGCGATCACGTCGTTCTGGGCCGACTGGTAGTCCTTGAGCGCCACCGCCTTGGCCGCGAACAGCTCCTGCTGGCGGGCGGCGATGGTCTGGTCGAGCTTGAGCAGCGCCTGCTGCTTCTGGATGGTGTTGAGCGCGCTCTGGTAGTCGTTCTGGGCCTGGACCATGTCCGTGGCCTCGATGACGAGGAGCACGTCGCCGGCCTTCACGTCGTCGCCCGCGCGCTTGAGCACCTTCGTGACGCGGCCGGAATAGGGCGAGGCCACCGGCACGTTGTCGTCGTCGTTCAGCGCGATGCGCCCTTCGGCCGAGCCTTCCGGGCGGAAGGTCATCGTCGCCACCGGATGGATCTCGAAGGTGGTGCGCTGCTCCGGCGTCGGCCGGAAGATCCGCTCGGCCGAGGAGGGCGGGGCGTCGGCCTCGCCGGTCTCCTCGCCGTTCGTGCCGCCGAGCATCCCGCGCGCGTAGGTCGTCACCGTCTCGAGGAACCCGCGCACCGGCTGCGGGAACACCGCGACCACGGCGACGGCGGCGACCACCAGCGACAGCACGACCGCGATCGGCAGCAGTCCCTGGCGGCGCGGGCCGTGCGCCCGGGCCGCCGGCGCGTCGGTGTCGGGATCGAGTGGCGTGCGGGCGTCCATCGCGCTGTCGTCTTCGGGTCGAGGGAGGTGCTTGATGGTTGTGGGCCGGTGCGGAGCGGTCGAACGCGGGAACCCGTCCCGATGCATCGAACCGATCGATGGTGCTTTTCTAAGGCAGGCCCGGGACGGGCGGCTCCCCGAGGCGCCGATATCCCGCGCATCCGGGCGGCACAATGGCCCGGCGGTGCGGAAGCGCGGCCGGGAGGCGATCGAGGCGGGTCGAGGCGATCACGTTCGGGATAGCGGGCTCGCGGGATATCGGGCTCGTGCGTGCGGTCGCCCAAGCGGTCCGCGGCGAGGCCGCGACCGGAAACGGCACCGCTTGGTCATGGCCATGGGTCGTGGCAGGTCTTCACGACGGTCTCGCGACGGAGCCGCATGCCGGCCGCGGGAGGCGGGGCGGCGTCCGCTCGGGTGCTTCCATCCGCGGTCCGATGATACGATATGACATGTCATCGGCGGCCCGGCGCGAGCGCGGGCGCCCACCGCATCACCCGTCGGAAGAGTCGCCCATGTCCGGATCGCAGAGCCCCGCCAACGCCGAGTCGGTCACCTCCGAGAAGATCCCGGTCACCGTGCTGACCGGCTACCTCGGCGCCGGCAAGACCACGCTGCTCAACCGCATCCTCACCGAGAACCACGGCAAGCGCTACGCCGTGATCGTCAACGAGTTCGGCGAGATCGGCATCGACAACGACCTCGTCGTCGGCGCCGACGAGGAGGTGTTCGAGATGAACAACGGCTGCGTCTGCTGCACCGTGCGCGGCGACCTGATCCGCATCATGGACGGGCTGGTGAAGCGCCGGGGCAAGTTCGACGCGATCATCGTCGAGACCACCGGGCTCGCCGACCCGGCCCCCGTCGCCCAGACCTTCTTCGTCGACCAGGACGTCGGCGACGCCGCCCGCCTCGACGCCGTGGTGACGGTCGCCGATGCCAAGTGGCTGTCCGAGCGCCTGAAGGACGCGCCCGAGGCCCGCAACCAGGTCGCCTTCGCCGACGTGATCCTGCTCAATAAGGCCGACCTGGTCTCGGAGGCGGACATGGCGCGCGTCGAGGGCGAGATCCGCGCGATCAACCCCTACGCCAAGCTCCACCGCACCACGAACTGCGACGTGCCGATCGACGCGGTGCTCGGCCGCAACGCCTTCGACCTCGGCCGCATCCTCGATCTCGAGCCCGACTTCCTCGAGGAGGGGCACCACCATCACCACGACGGCGACATGCAGTCGTTCTCGGCCCGCATCGACGGCCCGGTCGACCCGGAGAAGTTCATGCCGTGGATCTCGAACCTCACCACGATCCAGGGCCCGGACATCCTGCGCTGCAAGGGCATCGTCGCGTTCCCCGACGAGCCGCGCCGCTTCGTCTTCCAGGGCGTGCACATGATCCTCGACGGCGACCTGCAGGCCGAATGGAAGGCCGGCGAGGACCGCTCGTCGCGCGTCGTGTTCATCGGCCGCAAGCTCGACGCCGAGGCGATCAAGGGCGGGTTCCTGGACTGCGCGGCCTGAGGCTTATGCGAAGCGGATCATGGTCGACGCGGGCGTCATGATCCGATCAGCTTGACGAAGGCGGCACCGGCGCCGAAGAAGGCCGCGCCGGCCGCCATGCCGGAGAGCGCGATCTGCCAGGGTGCGAGCATCCTGTCGCGCTCGAGTTTCCGCGCCTCGTGCTCGAGCTTCCTGGCTTCGTGCTCGAACTTCTTCGCTTCGAGCTCGAGCTTCATCGATTCGGCCATGAGCTTCTTCTGCTCGGCCACGAACTTCTCGCTTTCCTCGCGTTGCCGACGGATACGGCCGATCAGTTCTTCCAGATCCGGGGGAAGCGGTGTTGCGGTGTCGGCCATCGGGCTTGGTCCTCGACGTCGCGATGATCGAGGCACGATAGGCGTTCGCTCCCGACCAGCGAGCGCGCCGCAGGCGCCCGTCAGCCGAATATCAACCTTTCCGTCCCATGAAGGACCCGTCGTCGTGCGGGCCCGCGTTCCAGGCTCGCGGAGCCCGCGTGAGCCATGGCCAGCACCGCCGTTCCGGGCTTCGTCCTGCCGCAGGTCGGCCGGGTCCCGCTGATCCGGGTCGTCCACGGCTTCGCCGGCGCGCTCCTCGCGGCGTTCGTGTTCTTCGCCTGCTTCGCCTTCTCCGAGACCTCGCCCTACGACGTGATCGCGATCCCGACGATCCTGCTCTGGGCCTGCCTCGGCATCCGGCTGCACCGTGGGGCGGTGCCGCTGGTGCTGCTGCTGCTGCTCTATCTCGGTGCGATCGTCGTCGGCCTGATCCCGTTTCTCGACGAGGACTTTCCGGTCACCTGGACGATCCAGCTGATCTACCTCTCGGTGACGGGCGTCTTCTTCGTGATGTTCTTCTCCGACGACACCCAGGCCCGCATGGAGCTGGCGCTCAAGGCCTACACGGCGAGCTGCGTGTTCTCGGCCACGCTCGGCATCGTCGGCTACCTGCAATGGCTCGGGATCGAGGACCTGTTCTACAAGTACGACCGCGCCTCGGGCACCTTCCAGGATCCGAACGTGTTCGGCTCGTTCCTGACGCTCGGCGCGCTCTACCTGATGCACGGCCTGATCACGGCGACCGCCCGGCGTCCGGTGCTCGCGCTCGCGGGCCTGCTGATCATCCTGGTCGGGATCTTCCTGTCGTTCTCGCGCGGCTCGTGGGGCGGCACCGTCGTCGCCACGTTGCTGATGGTCGGCTCGGTCTACGCCTCCTGCGGGTCGGCGCGGCTGCGGCGGCGCATCGTGCTCCTCAGCCTCGCGACCCTGGCGCTCGGCGCCGTCGCGATGGCGGCCCTGCTCTCGGTCGACAGCGTCCAGAAGATGTTCGCCACCCGCGCCGCGGTGAGCCAGGACTACGACGAGGGCGAGACCGGCCGCTTCGGCAACCAGCTCCGCGGCATGGAGATGCTGCTCGAGCGCCCGCTCGGCCTCGGGCCGATGCACTGGCGCCTGACCTTCGGGCTGGAGCCGCACAATTCCTACATCGGCAGCTTCGCCAACGGCGGCTGGCTCGGCGGCGCGGTCTTCCTCGCCCTCGTCGCGGCGACGGGGTTCGTCGGCTTCCGCCTGCTCGCCCGGCCCTCGCCGTTCCGCGCGCACGCGCAGATCGTCTGGCCGGCGCTGCTGATGTTCTTCCTTCAGGCGCTGCAGATCGATATCGAGAAGTGGCGCCACGTCTACATGATGCTCGGCATGGTATGGGCGCTGGAGGCGGCGCGCCGGCGCTGGGCCGCGCGGGACGGGCGCCGCACGCTCGCCTCGGCGCCGCGCGAGGGCGATCGGCCCGGTCGGGTCCGGAATCGGGATGATGCGATGGGCCGGCGCCTCGGGGAGATGCCGGCGGGGGACGCGCGAACGTGAGCAGCATAGAGGCGCTTCAGGCCAGGGACGACGAAACGACGGCGGACGAGGCGGCGCGCGAGGCGAAGCGCGTCGCGGCGCTGCTGGCGCTCGGGATCCTGGATACGCCGCCGGAGGATCATTTCGAGGCGGTGTGCCGCACGGCCTGCCGCCTGTTCGGCGTCGAGACCGCCTTCGTCGGGTTCATCGACGCCGACCGGCAATGGCTGAAGACGCCGTGCGCGCTGGTGCCGGGCGAGCTGTCGCGGCAGGAGAGCTTCTGCACCTACACGATCCAGACGGACGCGGTGCACGTCGTCCCGGACGCGCGGCTCGACCCGCGCTTCTCCGGCAGCCCGCTCGTCGACGGCACGGCGGGGGCAACCCGGTTCTATGCCGGCACGCCCCTGAGCCTCGCCCCCGGGATCCGCGTCGGCACCCTCTGCCTCGTCGACTCGCGGCTGCGCGACTTCTCGGCCGAGGACGGCGTCGCGCTGCAGGACCTCGCCGAGATCGTCGTCGCGCATCTGCGCCTCTCGGAATCGAACGCGGCGCTCGGGCGCGAGATGGCCCTGCGCAGCGCGCACGAGGCGCAGCTGGAGTGCCAGGCGGCCGAGATCGCCGAGCGCTCCGCGGCGCAGGCCAGCGCCAACCACCTGCTGACCATGGCCGAGCAGCTCGCCAGCATCGGCAACTGGCGCGTCCCGCTGCCGGCGGGTCAGCCGATCTGGTCGTTGGGGCTCTACGAGATCGCCGGGCTCGACCCCGCCACCGCGCCGCCGCACCTCTCGACCTTCGCCGAGATCTATCACGCCGACGACCGGGAGCGGCTGATCGCCGTCGTCGGCGACGCGATCGCGCGGGCCGAGAACTTCGCCTTCGACGCCCGCATCCTGCGGCCGGACGGCACCGAGCGCGACGTGGTGGTGCGCGGCACCTGCGAGACCGCCGCCGCGGGCGCGGTCACCGGCCTGTTCGGCGTGATGATCGACATCACCGCGCGCCGGCGGGCCGAGGCCGACGTCCACCGCAGCGAGAGCCGCTATCGCGGGCTGGCCGACACCCTGCCGCTGCTGGTCTGGGCGATGCGGCCGGGCGACGGCGAGATCACCTACGCGAACCCCCAGTTCCACGCGTATTACGGGCCGATCGGCACCGGCCGCGCCGCGCGGGTCGCCTGCAACCATCCCGACGACGCGCCCGCCATGGCGACGGCGTGGCGGGCGGCGCAGGCCGGCGAGACCGCCTATTCCGGGGAATGGCGCCTGCGCCGCGCCGACGGCACCTATCGCTGGCACAAGCTGACGATGACGCCGGTCCACCTGATGGCCGACGGCACCGTCATCGAGTGGCTCGGAACGGCGCTCGACATCGACGAGATCGTCACCGCCCGGATGGCGGAGCACGACGCCCGCGGCCTGCTGCGGATCGCCCTGGAGGCGGCCGAGGCCGGGACCTGGGATTGGGACATGCAGACCGGGGTGAGCCTGCTCTCGCCCGAGAGCCTGCGCATCTACGGGCTGCCCGAGGACGGCGAGCCGCGCGGCATCACCACCGCCGCGTGGACGGCCCTGGTCGATCCCGAGCAGGTCGGCGCGGTCTGGGACGCGATCCGGCACGCGATCGACACCCGCACCACCTACGCCGCCGAGTTCCGGGTCGGCGAGCGCTGGGTCTACGCCCGCGGCCGGCCGCTGTTCGGGGCCGACGGCCGCCCGTACCGGATGGTCGGCCTCCACATCGACATCACCGAGCGCAAGTCGGCGGAGGTGGCCTTGCGCTCGATCACCGCCGAGGCCCAGGCCGCGCGTGCCGAGGCCGAGCGCGCGAGCGAGGCCAAGAGCGACTTCCTCGCGGCGATGAGCCACGAGATCCGCACGCCCCTGAACGGCATCCTCGGCTACGCCGACATGCTGCTCGACGAGACCCACCTGCGGGCGGAGGACCGTCACCGGCTCGAGCGTATCCAGGTCTCGGGCGCCGCGCTGCTCACCTTCGTCAACGACATCCTCGACTTCTCGAAGATCGAGGCCGGGCAGCTGACCCTCGACCCGGTCGCGTTCCCGCTGGTCTCGGTGATCGACAACACCGTCTCGCTCGTCCGCGGCGGCGCGCTGAAGAGCAACCTGCGGATCGAGACCCGGATCGACCCGGATCTGCCCGCCTTCGTCCTCGGCGACGCGAGCCGGCTGCGCCAGGTGCTGCTGAACCTGCTGAACAACGCGGTGAAGTTC